>CAIUAC010000672.1 GCA_903896985.1 uncultured Sandaracinus sp. | reverse complement strand
GCCCACAGATCCGCTACTACGCGCTCGACGTCGATCAGCACCTCTTGAACATCCACGCGGGGCAGACCGTGACGTGGGTGAACGCCTCGCCGATGCCGCACACCGCGACCGCAGGCACGCCGAGCGCGCCGCTCACCGCCGAGAACGGCGGCTTCGACAGCGGCAGTCTCGCCGCGGGCGGCAGTCGCTTCGCGTGGACGTTTTGCGCGCAGCGCACCGTGACCTGGTTCTGCCGCACGCACCCCGCGCAGATGTACGGCTACGAGATCGTCGTGGGTCCCTGAGCGATGACTCTCCGTCCACGCCATCGCCTGGCCCTCTTGGTCGTCACCGCCCTCGTCGCGCTCGCCGCGTCGGCGCCGCCATCGGCGCGCGCGATCCCCCGCTTCGCCGCGCGCACGGGCGGCGACTGCATCCAGTGTCACGTCAACCCGAGCGGCGGCGGCGTGCGCAATTCGTACGGCCGCAACGTCTTCGAGCGCGCGTGGCTGCCGATGTTCTCGCGCACCGCGTCCGCGCCGCCTCCCTCGCTCGATCTGACCGACGAGGAGCTCGCGACGATCGAGGGCGACGCGACGGCGAGCGACGACGCCTCGCCGCTCGACTTCTCGGGCGACCTCACCGATTGGCTCGCCGTCGGCGCGGACCTGCGCATGGCGTACCTGTGGATCCGGCCCGATCGCGGCATCGACGCCGGGAGCGAGCCCAGCATCACGAGCTCGTTCTTCTTGATGGAGTCGTACCTCTACCTCGACGCGCAGGTGCACCAGAACGTGCGCCTCGTGCTGCAGCTCGGCCCGTATCAGGGCTTCGAGGCGTGGGCGCTCTTCCGCGTGAACGCGCAGGACGACGCGCCGTTCAACCTGCTCGTCAAGGCGGGGCACTTCTTCCCGACGTTCGGCATCCGCGAGGCGAGCCATCAGCTCTTCACGCGGCAAGAGGTCGGCTTCGGCAACATGGACCGCGACACCGGCGTGGAGCTCACGGGCTACGCGGGCCCGTTCACGCTGACGGCGGCCGTGCTCAACGGCACGCTGACGGCGCCCGTGCTCGACACCTTCGGGACCGAGCGTCGCACGTTCGAGAAGGCGGTCGTCGCGCGGCTGAGCGCGCGCGCAAACTGGTCGTGGGCGCGCCTCCAGCTCGGCGGCTCGTTCGCGCTCAACGAGAACGTCGATCAGGCCAATCCGCTCTTCGCGAGTGGGCTCTCGGGCTTCAATCCGTCGGGCATCGCCAAGGGGCTGAACGAGCTGCGCTTCGGCGGCTTCGTGACGGCGAGCGTCGGGCCGTTCACCTACCTCGCGGACCTCGTCGTCGTGCGCGACAACTTCTACGACCTCGAGGTGCCGACGTTCGTCGGCTACGCGACGTATCAGGAGCTCGGCTGGGTCGTGACGCAGGGGCTCGACCTCGTCGCGACGCTCGAGTTCATGGACACCAACGTGGACCTGATGGGGCACACCTCGACGAGGACCGGGCTCGTCGCGGAGTTCTTCCCGTGGCCGTTCACCGAGCTGCGCGTGATGGTACGCCGCACCGAGAGTGACTTCGCTCCCACCGGCGGCGCGTGGGATCTGTCCCTCCAAGCGCACGTGTTTATGTGAGTCGCAGTGAGCCTGCTCGACACCCTCCGCGGCAAGGTGAAGCTGCCCGTCGTCGCCGCACGGCCGAGCGTCGTCTCGTGGAACCTGACGGCCGCGTGCAACCTGCATTGTCCGCACTGCTACCTCGACGCCGGACGGCGGCGTGACACGGAGCTCTCGACCGCGGACGCGCTGCGCGTAGTCGACGAGCTCGGCGACGCCGGGACGGAGCTGCTGATCTTGACCGGCGGCGAGCCGCTGTTGCGGGCCGACCTCTACGAGCTCGCCGAGCGCGCGACCGCGCGCGGGATGGTCGTCGTGCTCGGCAGCAACGGCGTGCTGCTCGACGAGGACGTCGCGCAGCGGCTCGTGCGCGCGGGCGTGCGCGGCGTCGGGCTGAGCCTCGACTCGACGGACGCCGCGAAGCACGACGCGTTTCGCGGAGTCCCGGGCGCGTGGGCGCGGACGATGCGCGCCATCGAGGTGTGCCGCGCGGCGGGGCTCGAGGTCGTCCTCCAGACGACGCTGATGGAGTGGAACCTCGCCGAGCTCGACGACCTGATCGCCGTCGCGCGCGCGAAGGGAGTGCACGCGTTCAACGCATATTTTCTCGTGTGCACCGGGCGCGGCGAGCAGCTCTCAGGGCTCGCCCCGGCGCAGTACGAGGCGAGCCTCGAGGCGCTCGTCGAGGG
>CAIUAC010000671.1 GCA_903896985.1 uncultured Sandaracinus sp. | reverse complement strand
TTCGGCGTGATGGCGCTCGGCGCGCGCAGCGACGCCGCCGCGCTCTGTCACGACGTCGGCGACAGCACGTTCTGCCCGACCTCCGCAGACTCCGCGCTCTCCAGCGATACCCTGTTTTCTCTGCTCGCCGACCTCGGGGTGCTCGTCGGCGCGGCGACTACCGCGCTCGGCGTCTACCTCGTGCTCACGCACGACAGCGACTCACCGCCCCCGGGGCGCGCCCCGGCGCAGGTCGCCGCGCGCCTCGAGCTCGGGGTGCGCTCGCTCGCGGGCGGCGCGCTGCTCTCGCTGCGCGGCACGCTCTGAGGACGTTCTCCGACCAATTTGACGACCGGAGCGGCGCTGCGTGGCGCGCTGTGGTGCAACGGCACGGCGGCGTCACGAAGCCTCGCCGCAGAGTCACGCAGCCGTCACGGGGTGTCCGTAGGTAGTCCTCGCGTTCGCCGCCATGCGTGCGCTGAGGGGAGCTACCGTGTTCGACGACTACCAGACTGACGGCCAGGCGAAGACGGCGACGAAGCGCTTCGGCGCGTCGCTCGTGAGCGCGATCGCCGTCTACGGGCTCGTCGGCGGGCTGATCGTCGCGGCGACCGCGGCGACGCACGCGGCCGTGCGTCAGGACGACCTCGCGCAGGTCGAGTTCGCGCCTCCGCCTCCGCCTCCCCCGCCGCCGCCTCCGCCTCCCCCGCCTCCTCCCGCCTCGACGCCGCGCCGCCCGCCGCCTCCACGGAGCGCGCCTCCTCCGCCGAACCTCGTCGCGCCCGAGCAGATCCGCAACGAGCGTCCCGACGAGTCCGACGCGCCGCTCCCCGACGCTGCCCCGAGCGGACCCGTCGAGGGTGATCTCGACGGGCAGGTCGGTGGCACAGAAACCGGCGCGCGCGGAGGCACGATCGCTCCTCCCCCGCCCCCGCCGCCTCCCCCGCCCCCGGCGCGCTCGCACACGCCCGTGCAGCAGCCAGAGAACGCCTCGCAGCCGACGCCGCTCTCGTCCAACGCCGCAGTCCCGTATCCCGAGGAGGCGCGGACTCAGGCGGTGCGCGCGACCATCGTCGTCAAGCTCGGCATCGGCGAGGACGGCCGCGTGCTCAGCGCCGAGATCCTGCGCGGCAATCCGCTCTTCGACGACACGGTGCTGCGCGTCGTCCGCGGCTGGCGCTTTGCGCCTGCGCGCCTCCCGAGCGGCGAGCCGATCGCCGTGTTCAAGGTCCTGCCGATTCGCTTTCAGGTCGAGTGAGCCACTCGCCTCGACTCGTCGACTCCCACTCATCGCCCTCCGCACTCCGCCTCTCACGACTCGAAAGAGACCTACGCCGATGCAAATCAATCTTCTCGAACTCTGGGGCAAGATGGGCCTGCCCGTCCGCATGGTCGCCTTCGTGCTGACGCTGCAGGCGATCGGCAGCCTCGGCGTCGCGATCGATCGCCTGATTGCCATGTACAGAAACGGCTCCAAGTCGCGCGCGTTCAGCGCCAAGGCGGCCCCGCTCGCGGCCAAGAACGACGATGTGGGGCTGCTCGCCCTCGCCTCGAAGACCGACGGCAGCTACCTCGCCGCGCTCGTCTACACCGGGCTCAGCACGTACTTCGAGAAGCTCCGCAAGGGCGGCTCCAACGAGAAGTCGCTCGAGCTCGCCCGCCGCGCCCTCGAGCGCAAGAACGAGCGCATCGCGGCCGACCTCAACCGCGGCATGGGCGTGCTCGCGTCGACCGGCTCGACCGCGCCGTTCGTCGGACTGCTCGGCACGGTGCTCGGCATCATCAACGCCTTCAAGCTGATCGCGGCCAACGGCTCGGGCGGACTCGGCACCATCGGCGCCGCCATCGGTGAGGCCCTGATCGTCACGGGCTATGGGCTCTGCGTCGCGATCCCCACCGTGCTGCTCTTCAACTGGGTGAGCGGGCGCATCAACCACGAGGAGATGGCCCTGCAAAACGCAGCAGGCGAGCTGATCGATCGGCTCGAGTCGCCGGACCTCTCCGCTGACGACTCGCTCGATGGCGACGACGACGTCAGCGGCGAGCACCTCGCGCACCACCCCTCGAAGCTCGCGCACCTCGCCGACGCCGCCGCCAACTGACGCGCGCGAAGGAACTCCGCACCATGGCCAAGGCACTCAGTCGACGCGAGCAGCGCTCGGGCAAGCGCGCGGTCCCGACGATGAACGTCACTCCGCTCGTGGACGTCGTGCTCGTGCTGTTGATCATCTTCATGGTCGTGATCCCGGCCATGGACGGCAGCGCGCACATCGAGCTCCCCAGCATCCTCAACGTCGACGCGGAGGTCCACGGGCGCGTCGACCCGCTGACGCTCTCGCTCCAAGCGGATGGGCAGTTGTTCCTCGAGAAGGAACCCCTCGCCGCCGAGGCGCTGGAATCGCGGCTACGCAGCGAGCACGAGTCCGACGTGATGCGTCGCATCGTCCTGCGCGCCGACCGCGGCGTGCGGTATCAGGACGCGCGCACGCTCTACACGCTGCTTCAGAATGTCGGCTTTCCTGGCATCTCTCTGCAAGTCAACGAGCGTGGCGGTGGTCACACCCACTCTGCCCCGCACGCCGACGCGCGCTGACTCCGAGACGAAGGCAAATACCCCATGGCGATGGACCTCGGCGGCAAGGGCAAGAAGAAGGGCGCGCGCCCGGAGATGAACGTCACGCCCCTCGTAGACGTCGTGCTCGTGCTCCTGATCATCTTCATGGTCATCACGCCGCTGCTCTCGAAGCAGTTCTGGATATTTCTCCCACTCAAGCCGGATACCCACGCTCCCCAGCCACCCCCGAGCGAAGACCGCTCGGTGGTCGTGTCGGTGGACGCGAGCGGCGCGATTCGCATCAATCGCGACGAAGTGCAGCTCTCTGAGCTGCGCCCGCGACTCCGCCGCATCCTCGCCGCGAAGGGCGACCGTACGATCTTCTTCGACGCCGCCGACGACGCGCCCTTCGAGCGCGCGATAGAGGTGCTCGACGAGGCGCGCGGCGGCGGCGCGACCACGATCGCCGTCGCGACGAGCGCCCTCGCGGCCGTCGCCCACTGACGCGCCCCGCCCACTGACGCGGCTCGCCCACCGACGACGCTCTCTTACCGACGCTCGTTTCGCTTCACTCGTCTCGAGGACGAAGGGGTTCATCCATGCTGCTGCATCGTGTCGAGCGCGTATTCGCGCTCGCTCTGGGAATGTGTGTGTTCGCCGCGCTCGGAGGCGCGACCTCGGCGTCGGCTCAGGCCGCGCCGCACAGCGGAATCGACGGCGTCGTCAAGGACGCGACCACGGGCGAGACCATCATCGAAGGGGTCGTGCAGGTCGTCGGCGCGCGCCGCGTCTTCACCGATTACGACGGCAACTACTCCGTCGATCTGCCTCCAGGGACGTATTCGCTGCGCGTCACTTACGACCTCTTTCAGACCGCGCGCGTCTCCGAGGTCGTCGTCGAGCGCGGTCAGCGCACCACGGTCAACGTCGCGCTCACGCCCGACACCGACACGCTCGCCGAGGTCGTCGTCACGGCGCGCGCGGATCGCGCGACCGAGGCGACGCAGCTCGAGCTGCGCAGGCAGAGCTCGTCGGTCAGCGATGGAGTGAGCGCGCAGGAGATCGCGCGCAGCCCCGACTCGACCGCGGGCGACGCCGCGCGCCGCGTCGTGGGCGCGACCGTCGTCGGCGGTCAGTATCTGTTCGTGCGCGGCCTCGGCGGTCGCTACACGAGCGTGCTCCTCAACGGCGCCCAGATCCCGAGCACGGACCCTGACGTCCCGGGAGTGCAGCTCGACCTGTTCCCGGCGTCGGTCCTCGCGGCCATGACCATCTACAAGACGGTCGTGCCGGACGTCCCCGCCGACGCCGCCGGCGGGACTCTGCTCCTGACGACGCGCGAATTTCCGTCGCGCTTCTCGCTCGGGACGAATCTCTCGCTCGGCTACAATTCCCAGACGTCGTTTCGCCGCGCGCTCGGCTCCGAGGGCGGCAACACGGACTTCCTCGGAGTGGACGACGGCACGCGCGCGTTGCCGAGCACGGTGCCCGCGGCGCAGCGGCTCGCCCAGACCAGCGGCGGGCTCACGCAGGAGCAAGTGAACGAGCGCGCCCGCGGTTTTCAGGGCAGCTGGGCGCTCGGCAGGACGATCGCCCTGCCGAACTTGAAGCTCGGAGTCAACGTCGGCGACTCGTTCTCGGTCGGCGGCGGGCGTCTCGGCTACTTCCTGACCGTCGGCTATCAGCACGAGACGCAGCGGAGCGTCGAGTCCCTGAATCGCGTCGCCCTGCAGGGCGGGCACCCGACGCTCCAGGGCGACCGACTCTCCCGCGAGGCGACGCAGGAGTCGGCGCTGCTCGGCGCGCTCGGCGCGGTGTCGTGGGAGCTCTCAGACCGACACACCCTCGGACTCACCCTGCTCGCGAGCCAAGCAGGCGATGACTACGCGGGCTTCCTCAGCGGCTACTCGCAGGGCGAGGACACGGACGTCTACTCTCGACGACTGCGCTGGGTGCAGCGGTCGCTGCTCTTTGGGCAGCTGTCGGGCGATCACCAACACCTGCTCTCGACCGCCGCGCGGCTGAAGTGGCAGGTCAATGGCGCGCTCGGCGGCCGTGCGGAGCCGGACACCCGCGATGTGCAGTATCAGCAGCAGCCGCGCGGTCCGGCGTGGGTGCCTGGCGCCGGGAGCGGCGAGCGGTTGTTCAACTCGCTCGCGCAGCGCGACGTCGGAGGTTCGTTTGATCTGACCATGCCGATGGGAACGGCGTCCGCGCGCTTCGGGGCGTTCGTCCGCTACGGCGACCGGGCGTTCGACATGCGGCGGTTCAGCTACAAGGTGCAGCGCGGGTCGTCGCCGGCGTATCAGGTGCTGCCGCCTGATGTGTTGTTCTCGCCGGAGAACCTCGGCGTCGCGACGACGCTGGTCGAGACGACGCAAGCGACCGACAGCTATCGCGCCACGCAGAGCCTCAGCGCCGCCTACGCGATGGCCGACTGGCCCATGACGGACTGGCTGCGAGTCGTGGCGGGTGTCCGCGTCGAGGGCTTTCGGCAGACGATCTCCGCGCAGTCCCCGTTCGCCGAGAGCACGGACCAGAGCGCCGTCTCTCGGGCGCGCACCGACGTCGACCCTCTGCCGAGCGCGTCGCTGGTCGTGCAGCCGGTCGAGTCGATGTTCGTGCGCCTCGCCTACGGGCGCGCCGTCGCGCGTCCGCAGATTCGCGAACTGGCGCCCTTCGTCTATCCGGATTTCGTGCGCCGAAGGGCAGTGTTTGGCAATCCCGACCTGAAGCGCGCGCTGATCGACAACCTCGATCTTCGCTGGGAGTGGTTCCCGAGCGCTTCCGAGGTGGTGGCCGTCTCCGGCTTCTACAAGTCGTTTCAGAACGCGATCGAGTCGGTGATCTACGACGAGAACGGCAGCACCACCTTTCAGAACGTGCAGGGCGTCAGCAACCTCGGCGTCGAGGCCGAAGCGCGCCTGGCGCTGAGTCGACTCACGCCCGCGCTGCGCTCGTTCACGCTCGGCGGAAACGTCTCGCTGATCGACTCTGCAGTGCAGCTGAGCGCGGCTCAGCAGGGACAGGCCACGAGCGCCGAGCGGCCGATGGCAGCGCAGTCTCCCTACGTCGCCAATCTGTCACTGGGTTTTGCCCCACCTGACTCGGGCGTCGACGTCAGACTCTACTACAACGTCTTCGGGCGTCGGCTCGTCGACGTCGGGCGCAATGGGGTCCCCGACGTCTACCAGACTCCCTTTCATAGCCTCGATGTGGCGCTCACTTGGGAGATCGGGTCGCACCTGAAGCTCAAGGGCAGTGTCTCCAACATTCTCAACGACGACTACGTGCTCGAGCAGGGCGGCTTCGTCATCCAAGCCTACGACCAAGGCGTGAGCGCCTCCGTGGGACTCGGCTACGAACTCTGAACTCTGCACCATCGAACTGACTCAACCGATCGAAGACCAAGGGAGAATCGAATGAAGGCCAATCGTTTCAAGTGGATGATCGTCGCGGCGCTCGCGGGTGCTCTGACTGCTGGCTGCGGCGATGACGACGAGGTGATGCCGTTCGTGGACGCGGGTTCGCTCGTCGACATGAACGTCGGTGTCGACATGAACGTGTCTGAGGACCTCGGCCCGGTGGCCGACCTCGGCGGGGACGTCGATGCGGGCACTCCGCCCTCGTGCCCGGATGTCTCCGCGCGCACGCCGGTGGACATCGGCGGCGAGATCACCGGTCAGACGTGGACCTGTGACAACCTCTATCGACTCACCTCGACGACGTTCGTCACGAGCGGGACGCTCACGATCGAGGCCGGGACCATCGTCGTCGGGGCTGTCGGGAATGCCGCGCTCGTCATCACGAAGAACGCGACGATCGACGCGCAGGGGACCGCCGCGCTCCCGATTCGTTTCTCGAGCGTGAAGGAATACGACGGCGACACGGCCACCGTCGCGGCGCCCGGCGACTGGGGCGGGCTCGTGCTCCTCGGCAGCGCGCGCATCAACGTCGCCGGCGGCACGACGACGATCGAGGGGCTCCCGCCGACGGATACCGGCGGCTCGTACGGCGGCTCGGACGACACGCACAACTGCGGCACGGTCCGCTACGTCACGATTCGCTATGCGGGCTTCGTGTTCGGCGCGGCGAACGAGCTCAACAGCTTGAGCATTCATCAGCAAATGGATTATGGGGAATAATTAATTTTGGTGCTGGAACTTCAGGTGGGAATGCATCAGAATTAGCTGGTTTTGGGTTATTAGCAATATCAAGCACTCTTAATCAGAGTCATCCTGTTACTACATTTTCTGATGGCTATACATTTTTAGCTAATGACCGCGCACAAACTAAACTTTGGAGTGGTGGTTCAGGAAATATTTACTTACCACTAGCATCAACATTAAATAATAATTGGTTTGTATTATTAAAAAATAATGGTTCAGGTACGTTAACAGTAAATTGTACTTCACCTAATATTCTTG
>CAIUAC010000670.1 GCA_903896985.1 uncultured Sandaracinus sp. | reverse complement strand
CGGGATCCGCGGCTGATGCTCGACCGCCTCCGCCTCGCGGTCCTCGACTGGCTCGAGGCGCAGGCGAGCGCCGGGCCGGTGGTCCTCGTGCTGGAGGATCTGCAGTGGGCGGACGCCGCGAGCCTGGAGCTGCTCGACGAGGCGCTCGGCCTGCTGGCTGAGCTGCCGCTCTGCGTGATCGCCACGGCGCGCCCGGAGGTGCTCGAGCAGCGGCCGGAGCTCTTCGCGCACGCCGACGTGCTGCGCGTCGAGCCGCGGGCGCTCTCGGCGGCGCACGTGGCGGTGCTCGCGCGCTCGATCGCGGGGCGCGAGCTGCCGCCGACGCTCGCCGCGTCTCTCGCCGAGCGGACGGCGGGCAATCCGCTCTTCGTCGAGCAGATCGTGGCCGCGCTCCGGGACGCGGGCAGCCTCACACGCGGCGCGGAGGGCGCTGGCGAGCCGACCGAGCTGCCCTTGCCGCTGACGGTCGAGGCGGCGGTGCAGTCACGCCTCGATCATCTGCCGGCGCAGGAGAAGGACCTCTGCAAGCGTGCGGCGGTGCTCGGGCGGGCGTTCGGCGCGCGCGAGGTCGAGGCGCTCGGCGTCGTGCGGCCGGAGCTGCTGCTGGCGTCCCTGTCGCGGCGGGACCTGGTGATGCGGCGGACGCGGGGGCGCAGCGCCGACGGGCGCGAGTATCAATTTCGAAGCCGCCTCGTCGCGGAGGTCGCGTATCGGATGATCGCCGACCCGGTGCGGACGGAGCTGCACCGGCGGACGGCGGCGTTCCTCGGCAGCTCGGGGAGCACGGATGCGGAGGAGATCGCCCGGCATCACGAGCTCGGCGGCGAGCCGGAGCGCGCGGCCGAGCGCTACGCCCGCGCGGCGATCGCGGCGTCGCGCTTCGGGGACGCGCCGAGGGTGCTGCGCTGTGCGGAGCGCGCGGTCGCGCTGGGGGTGCAGCCTGACCTGCGCTTCGGGCTCCAGCTGGCGTGCGCGGAGGCCTACGAGCTGCTCGCGCGCCTCGACGAGCAGCACGTCGCGCTCGGGCTCGCGCTCGCGGTCGCGCGCACGCCGGCGGAGCGCGCGCGGGTCCTCGCCGACGAGGCGGTGTGGCAGTGGCGGCGCGGCGCGAGCGACCGCGCGGAGAGCGTCGCGGCGGAGGCGGTCGCGGCTGCGAGGGAGAGCGGTGACCTCGAGACGCTCGCGATGACCCGCGGGCGGCAGGCCGCCGTGCTCACGTACCTCGGACAGCTCGACCACGCGCTCGTCGCGCTGCGCGAGGCGGAGGCGCTGGCCGAGTCTGCGGCTCCGCGCGTGCGGGCGCTGGCGGCGGGCTGGCGGGCGCAGCTGGTGTCGGCGCGCGGGGACCTCGGCGAGCGCCGGGACGCGTACAGGCGCGCCGTCGACCTCTACACGGCGGACGGTGACCTGCGGCGCGCCGCCGGCGCAGAGATGAACCTGGCCGACGCCTCGAATCGCGTCGGCGCCTACGCCGAGGCCGAGCGCGCGCTCCGCGATGCGCTCGAGAAGTGCCGCCGCGTCGGCTATCGGCTGATGGAGGGCTACGCGCTCGCCAACCTCGGCTACGCGCTGACGATGCTCGGGCGGCCCGACGAGGCGCTCGCGGCCCTCGACGAGGCGGGCGCCCTCGCCGAGCGAGCGAAGGAGGCGCGCTTCGGCGTCTCGGTGAGGGCGTATCGAGCGCGAGCCCTGCTGCGCGCCGGGCGCGCCAAGGAGGCGCTGCGGGAGGCGCGGGAGACGGCGCTGCTCGCGGAGGCGAGCGACCTCGGGAGCGTCGCGGTGCTCGCGCACACGCTCGCGTCGGAGGCGGCGCTCTCGATGGGGCAGGCGGACGCGGCGCTCGCCGCGGCGACCCGCGCGATGACGCTCCGGGACGAGCTTGGCAGCGTCGAGGAGGACGAGGCGGAGGTGTTCCTCGCCTACGCGCGGGCGCTCGAGGCGCACGGGCGGCTCGACGACGCGGAGGAGGCGCGCCTCCGCGGGCGGAGCCGCGTGCAGTACATCGCGCGGCGCATCGCCGACCCAGAGCTACGCCAGCGGTTCGTGCGGGACGTCGCCGCCAACCGCGCGCTCGCCGGCGCTGCGCTCAAGTAGCGGCGCTGGTGCGGCCGCGCTCCGAGTGCGGCGCTCAGGCAACGGCGACGGCTCAGAGCGCGACGGGCAAGAACATCGGGCCGACGATGCCGACGACCGAGAGGCGCCCGACGAGGGCGGCGTCGTTCGCCACCGTCGCGCCGCCGCGCGTGATGTTGCGGTCCCAGGCGCCGCTCGGGAGCAGGCCCCCGCCGTCCTGCGCGATGGCGCCGAGCGCGTCACCCGTGCCGTCGACGGTGACGCTGCGGAGGTCCATGCCGTCAGGCGTCCCCGTCAGGAAGTCGAGCAGCAGCCCGGCGCGCGTGTTGTTCGAGAGCGTGACGTTCGTCAGCGTGACCGCCGCGGCGTCCTCGACGACGAGGTGCACGCCGTCGCCGACGCGCACGGAGCCGCCGTCGACGATGCGCGTCGCGAGCGAGCTTCCGTCGATCTCGGCGTCGGAGATGCGCACGTTCGTCGAGTCGACGACGACCAGCCCCGCGAGCGCGTTGTCCGACAGGACCGTGCCCGCCCCGGAGAGCGCGAAGTCGCTGCTCGCCTGCACCCACACGGCGGGCTCGCGGTTCGCGGTGCCGACGAGGTCGGTGTGCGCGCCGAGGCCGCCGTTCTGCAGGAGCCCGTAGCCCTCGTTGTCGCAGAGCGTCACGCGCTCGGTCGTGCCGGACGCGCTCCCCGTGAGGACGACGCCGTACGCCGGATACGGACGCAGGCCCGCGTAGACCCGGCAGAACTGCGCATCGCGCACGGTCGCCGAGCCGCCCTGCGCCATGAAGCCGACGCCGAGCGTGTCGCTCGCGCCGCCGCCTTCCCAGGTGACGGTCGAGTTCATCGAGAGCGCCCCGAAGCGCGCGAAGCCGCTGACGTTGACGCGCTCGAGCGCGACGAAGGTGCTGTCGATGACGACGAGACCGTGCGTCGCGATGTCGGCGGAGTCGGGCATCGGGGAGAGCGACGCGGCGACCTCGCGCGTCACCGGGCCGACGAGCGTCACGTCGGTCACGCGCGCGGCGCCGAGCGACTCGAGGCGCAGCGCGACGCCCTTCGAGGCGTCGATGCGCACGTTTCGAATGGCGACGGCGCCACGACCGTCGGCGAAGACGCCGCTCGCCTCGGCAGAGCGGATCGCGAGGTGGCTCAGCGTCGACGCCTCGCGCCCGGGCGTGAGGAGCACCGCCGGACCGCCGCTCGCGACGAGGCGCGAGGTCGAGCCAGCGCCGGTCAGCGTCACGCCGGCGGGCACCGTGAACGAGCCGCGCACCTCGCACTCGCCAACCGTGACCGTGTCGCCGACGTGAGCGGCGGCGAGCGCGTCCGTGAGGTCCGCGGCGTCGCAGAGCCCGTCGCTCCCGCAGCCGACGAGCGTCGCGCCCGTCACCGCGGCAGCGAGCAGAATCAGGGCAGAAGAGAGGGGTCGGGTCATCGGGGTCCTCGGGGGCGCTGTCCAAGCAGGGCGTCGGCGAGGCCGTCGCCGCGAAAGTCTACGCAGAAGTGGGGCGCTTGCTTCCCTCGCGGGCGACGCGCGCCGAGGCTCATGGCTCGAGGTCGCCGCCGGGGAGGTCATCGGGGCCGGCGTACGGCGAGTCGGTCGCGAGCGCCGCCCACGCGTTCTTGCGCCGCTGCTCGCGCGCCTTGGCGGCGACCCCGAGGAGCGCGACATCGCGGCTGAGGCGGGCGTGTTCGGCGCGCGCCTCGTCGCTCGAGAGCGTGGCGAGGTGCGCGAGGACGTCCGCCGACGCGAGCTGCACGGTCGCGAGCAGCCCCGCGAGCGCGAGGTGGGTCGCCGCGGCGCGCGCGTCCTCGAGGGCGAGCGAGCGCGCGGAGACGATCGCCGAGAAGAGCCGCTCGACCATGCTCGACGGCGCGGCGAAGCGGCGCGCGGCGCCGAGCAGATAGCCGAGCAGCGCCGCGTTGACGTAGAGGTCCTCGGCGTTGCGAAACGCCTTCACGTAGGCGCTGTAGCCGTCGCCCGGCAGCAGCTCGCTCGGGCTGACGGCGACGTCCGTCAGGAAGACCTCGCCGTGCGGCACCTCCGGCACGAACGGCGCCGGCGGCATCGCCTCGAAGCGCACGCCCTCGCGCTGCGCGTCGAGCTTGGCGACGCGCAGATGCGGGTGCCCCGCGACGTCGAGCCCCTCGCGCGCGACGACGTAGAGCACCTCGACGGCGGGCACCGTCGAGGACCAGCGCTTGTGCCCGCTGAGCGCGTAGCCGCCGCCTTCGCTCGGGCGCAGCTCGCTCAGCACCGCGCGCGGGTGCGCGCCGCCGAGTTCCGTCACGCAGAACGCGGCGAGCTGATCGGCGTCGTGCGACGGGATGAGCGCGCAGAGCGCCGCCTGATACCCCGCCAGGAACGCCCACGCGACGCGGTCCGCGCTGACGCCGCCGAGCACGGCGCGGTCGATCGGCGCCGCGACGTCGGCGACCTCGAGGCGATGGTGCACCCAGAACCCGAGCAGCGACTCCTCGGCCTCGGCGGACGCCTCGAGCAGGCGCGCGGTGAGCTCGGGGAGGGCCAAGAACGGGCGCGGCGTCGGCATGAAGGGGACAGGATGCGGGAAGCGTCCGAGCGCAGCAAACGCTCGCGCGGCCGAGGGAGGGGCGCCCGCGACGCTTCCCGCCCGCCCGCCACTCGGGGTAGCGTGGCCGTCCATGCGCTCCACGACGTTCGCCCTCGCCCTCCTCGCGCTCGCCGGCTGCGGCGGTCACCGCATCGCCGCTCACCCGAGCCCCGACGCTGGTCCGCGCGACGACGCTGGCCCGCTCGACGACGCTGGCCCGCTCAGCGCGGACATGGCGACTCCGCTCGACTCGGGCGGTCGCGACGCGGGCGCCCCGGACGCCGGTCCGCCGATCTCGACGCATCGGCTCCTCGAGGGCGTGACGCTCGACGGGCTCGCGGTCTTTCAGGGCACGCGCATCGGGCTCGCCTCTGCGGGCGCCGCGGTGCCGACGCGCAACGCGCCCGTCGTCGCGCTCCGCGACTCCCTCGTGCGCGCGTACGTCACGCTCTCGACGACGCGGACCGTCAGCGCGGAGCTCGAGGTCCTCGAGGGCGGCGCGGTCGTCGCGGTCCACCGGGCGACGCAGGTGATCGCGCGCAGCACGCGCGACGACGATCCGACGACGGCGCTCGACTTCCGCGTGCCCGCCGCGGAGCTGACCACGACCGCGAGCCTGCGCGCGCGCCTCGTGGACCCCGCCGGCACGCCCGAGACGGCCGCCCCGCACCCCGCGCGCCTCCCGCGCGACGGCTCGGCGCTCCCGCTGCTCGCAGAGGACGACGGGCGCGGGCTGCACCTCGTGCTCGTGCCGCTCCGCTGGGACGGCGACGGCAGCGGGCGCCTGCCCGACACCTCGACCGCCTGGCTCGACGGCGT
>CAIUAC010000669.1 GCA_903896985.1 uncultured Sandaracinus sp. | reverse complement strand
GCAGGAGGCGCTCGCGCACTACACGCGCGGGGCGATCGAGCGCTTTCGCCTGATCGAGCGGGCGCTCGAGTCGGCCGGCTCCATCTCCGTGAACGACGCGGCGGACGCGCTCGCCGCCATCGTGCTCGCCGACGTCGTAGGCGACCGCGTCGGGCTGATCGCCGAGTACGAGCTCGCGCTCGAGGCGGCGCGCACTCCCGCGCTCGAGCGGACCTATCGTGAGTTCCAAGCGGCGCTCGAGGCGATGTTGGCGACTCACGCGCGCGCGCTCGGCGCGACGGAGCCGAAGGTCGCCGCGAGGCTCGTGCTCGCGACGCTGCGCGGGCTGGAGATCGAGGCGCTCGCGCGCCCGTCGGAGAAGCCCGATCAGAAGGCCATCGCCAAGCTCTTTCGGCGCCTGCTCAGCGGGCTAGGCGACTGACGCTCGCGCTCAGTCGTGCCGACTCAGCAGCGCCGCTCAGCAGCGCCGACGGCGGGCCCGCACGAGCCCGAGCGCGCCCATCAGCCCGAGCAGCGTCCAGAGGCCCGCGCCGCGCCCTGCGCCCGCCGTGACTCCGCAGCTGCAGCCGCCGTCGAGGTGCCCGTCGATGCGCAGCGTCGCGCCCGCGTCCGCGCCGGGGACGCTGCCGTCGAGCACACTCGGCGTGCCGCCGTCCGGGACGACGGGAGTGCCCGAGTCCGTCCGCGACGTTCCGCCGTCGCTGATCGGCGTGCCGCCGTCGGTCGGCATCGTGCTGAGGCGCGTCAGTCGGACCGCATCGAAGCCCAGCATCACGCGGTCTGCGTAGGGCTCACCCGTCGAGTCGACGAGCTGCACCCATTGATCGGCGCCCGCGGCGAACGGAAGCTCGCCGAGCGACTGCCAGCCATCGACGGCGGTCTGATCGAGAATGGCAGGGTCTTCGCGCCCCGCGTGTCGAATCGTGTAGGGCGCCTGCGCCGACCCGGCATACGGGGCGGGCGTGTACGCCTCGACGCGATAGAGGCCCGACTCCGTCAGATCGAGGTTCCAGGTCCCCGGGTTCTCAGTCGCAGTCGCGACGGCGTAAGTCCAGTAGACGTGCGCCCCGGAGCCCGTCCCATCCACGCTGCGCCAGCCCGTGCTCGGACCGCCCGGCACGAAGCAGACCTCCGTCTCCTCGACGACGCGCCCGGCCGGCGGAATCGGCTCGCAGATCAGGCAGTCTGCGGGGCAGAGCGCGTGAGTCTCAGCCGCGCCACACACGCCATCTCCGCAGACAGGAGTGGGATTCGCGAACGCGAGCAGCTGCTCGAAGGTGCCATTCCATAGGTCGGTGTCCACGTTGCCGGAAATGCCCGCGATGGTCCCGGTCGAGCTCGTCTGGAAGAAGTCCCAGCGCGCCCAGGAGTCCGGGATCAGCGGGCAAACTGGCCCGTATTGCGGGATCCAGAGCGGATATCGCGCAAAGCCCGGCGGGTCGCCGACCTGATCGCGCCAGAAGTAATAGCCCGAGTAGATGATCGGAGTGCGTCCCGTCGCCGCCTCGACGTGCTCGAGCCAGGCGCGCACAGCCGTCGCGACCTCGGGGCCGGTGAGCCCGCCCATCGCCTCGACGTCGATGACGGGCGGCAGATCGTCGGGCTCGAGCGTGCCCATGTTCGAGAGGAGCAGGTCCGCTTGCGCGATCGGGTCCTGATCGGGCTGAAAGAACTGATACGTCCCGCGGAGCACGCCGACGCGCCGCGCCTCGGCCCAGTTGCGCGTGTACTCGGCGTCGTAGGTCAGGACTCCGTGTGAGACGCGGATCAGCGCGAAGCGCACGCCGTCTCCCGCGACGGCGTCCCAGTCGATGGTGCCTTGCCAGCGCGAGACATCGATGCCGTCGACCGTCGGGCCGTCCGCGCAGACGCGGAGCTCCTCGTGTTGCGCGCCGAACGAAGGCTCGACCGTGCACGCGCTGAGCACGACGACAGCGAGCCAAACGCGCGACAGCGGCGCGACGGAGCGCGCGGCGAGGGAAGGGCGGGCGACGGAAGCCATGGCGGAGCTTTGCATATCGGGGCGACCGGGGTCAGGGACGGTCATCGGCTCGCCTCGGTCGCTGCGGCCCAGCGCCGGCGAGGTCCGCTCAGCGGTCAGGGGCGGCGGACGCGTCCATCGTTCCAGCGTCGCGCGTGTTCGGCAGGAGCAAGCCGCGCGTGACGTGCGCGCCGAGCACGAAGCGCCTCTGCGCGGGCGAGAGCAGCTCGCGGGGCGGCACCTCGCGGCGGGCTGGCGCCGGTCCGCCGAGCACCTCCGCCGACGCGTAGAGCAGCGCCGCCGCGACCACCGCGGCGAGGACCGCCAGCCACACCCCGCGATTCGAGGCGGGGTCGGGCGTCTGCGCCGCGCTCGGAGGCACCGCGGTGACGGTGGGCGCGGCGTCGGTCGCAGAGGGCGGCGCCGCGCCCTCGGGCTCCGCTCGGTGCAGGTCGAGCCCACCGGCGCCCTCCACCCACGGCGTGAGCGCGGAGCGCATCTCTGCCGCGGCGGAATAGCGGTCGTCGGCGCGCGCAGAGAGCGCTCGCTCGATCACCGCCGCGAGCGCGGGATCGACCTCCGGCGCCGCCTCCAGCAGCGGCTTGTACTCGCGCTTCAGCACCCTGCGCAGCGTTTCGTTCGGGTCCTCGGACCAGAACGGCGGCGTGCCGACGAGGCAACCGTAGAGCACGACGCCGAGCGAGTAGAGGTCGGTGCGTCCGTCCACCGGCTCACCCGTGACTTGCTCGGGCGACATGAAGGACGGCGTGCCGATCATGTCGCCGAGCAGCGTGAGCTTCTTCGTCGAGCCGCGGAGCTGAGCGACGCCGAAGTCGACCAGCTTCACGACGTCGTGGACCCCCGCGATGGTCGTCAGGAAGATGTTCGCCGGCTTCAGATCACGGTGCACGATCCCCGCGGCGTGCGCCGCGCCGAGCGCATCGAGCACCTGCCACGCGATGAACGCCGCGCGCCCAGCGGGCAGCGTGCGCTCGCGCTTGATCACGTCGGCGAGCGACTCTCCTTGCAGGAGCTCCATCACCAGAAAAGGCGGCCCTTCCGGTGGCTCCAGGAAGTCCGTGATCTGCACGATGTGCGGATGCTCCAGGCCTCCCGCCGCCTCGGCTTCACGCCGGAAGCGCTCGAGGATCCTGGCGTCGTGCGCGTAGTGCGAGTGCACGACCTTCACCGCGACCTTGCGACCGAGGCGGGTGTCGGTCGCCTCGTAGACCACGCCCATGCCGCCGCCCGCGAGCCTGCGGTCGACGTGGTAGCGCTCGCCGAGGGTGCTACCGGTCCGATCGTCGCCCGGGGCTTCGCTCATCGGCGCAGAGGATAGCCCAGGCGCGCGCCGAGCGGCGGCGGCAACCGCGCGCCGTCTTCAGCGGACCGCGAGCCCTACGAGCTTCGCCTCGAAGCGGCGCGGTCGAGCTCCTTCGTGAGGCTCCTCCGCTCGAAGGGCTTTCGGACGAGGCGCGCGGTCCCTGCCTCCACCTCGCGCGAGATGGCCTCGTCGTCGGAGTAGCCCGTCATGTAGACGATGGCGACGGTGGGCTTCAGCGCACGCAGCAACGCCGCGAGCTCGATCCCGCCGACCTCCGGCATACACACATCCGTCAACACGACGTCGACGTTCGGCTGCGCTCGGAAGGCCTCGAGCGCCTCGGCTGCGCTCGCCGCGGTCAGCACTTCGAAGTCGCGCTGCAGCAGCCGGCGCGCCGCCGAGACGAGCGCCGGCTGGTCGTCGACGATCAGCACGGTGCGTCGCGCGGCCGCCGCGGGCGGTCGTGAGCTCGAGTGCGTCGGCATCACGAGCGCGTCCTCGTCGAGCAGCGGCAGCAGCAGCTCGAAGGTCGTGCCGCGGTCGGCCGCGCTGTCGACGACCGTGATCTCGCCCTTCATCGCGCGCACCACGCCGTACGCGGTCGCTAGGCCGAGACCGCTGCCGCGCTCGCGCGTCTTGGTCGTGAAGAACGGCTCGAAGATGTGCGGGAGCGCCGCGAGCGGGATGCCCGTTCCGTCGTCGCGCACGCGGATCACCGCGTAGCGGCCCCAAGGCAGCACACCCT
>CAIUAC010000668.1 GCA_903896985.1 uncultured Sandaracinus sp. | reverse complement strand
GCAGAGCCTCGTCGCGCCTCGCAGAGCCTCGTCGCGCCTCGCAGAGCCTCGTCGCGCCTCGCAGAGCCTCGTCGCGCCTCGCAGAGCCGTGCAGCCGCCGCGCCCGCGCTTGCTGCACAGCCCCTACGCCAGTAGCCTGCCCCCTGAGTGCAACAGCCCGCCGCGCCGCGCCGCATCGGCAACTACGAGATCGTCTCCCACCTGAAGGCAGGCGGCATGGCGACGCTCTACCTCGCGCGGCGCACCGGGGCGGCGGGGTTCGCGCGGCACGTCGCGATCAAGGTCGTGCACCCGCACCTCGGGCAGAACCAGTCCTTCGTGCGGATGTTCCTCGACGAGGCGTTCCTCTCGGCGCGCATCCAGCACCCGAACGTCGTGCACGTCGAGGAGCTAGGCGAGGCGGACGGCGTCTATTTCCTCGTGATGGAGTACGTGCACGGCGCCGCGCTGTCGCAGCTCCTGAAGGCGCTCGCCGTGCGGCGGCGGCGGCTGACGCCCGAGCTCGCGACGTGGATCGCGATCCAGATCGCCGACGGGCTGCACGCCGCGCACGAGCTTCGCGGCGACGACGATCAGCCGCTGATGGTCGTGCACCGCGACGTCAGCCCGCAGAACGTGCTGCTCTCGTACGCGGGGCACGTGAAGGTGATCGACTTCGGCATCGCCAAGGCGCGCACGCGGGCCAAGGAGACGACCACCAAGTCGCTGAAGGGCAAGCTGCGGTACATGGCGCCCGAGCAGGCGTTCGGGAAGCCCGTCGATCGGCGCACGGACATCTACGCGCTCGGCGTCGTGCTCTGGGAGCTGCTCACGGTGCGGCGGCTCTTCGAGGCGGACGACGACTTCGCGCTGCTCGATCAGGTGCGCGCGCCGAAGCATCTGCCGCCGAGTCACTACGCGGTCGGCGTGTCCCCCGCGCTCGACGCCGCCGTGCTGCGCGCGCTCGCGCCGAAGGCGGACGATCGCCCCGCGACGATGCAGGAGTTTCGGCGCCTGCTCGCCGAGGCCGTGCCGGGGGCGACCTCGGTCGACTCCGCGCACATCGCGGAGCTGCTCGGCGCGGTGATGACCGACGAGATCGCCAAGCAGAAGCAGATGCTGCCGGACTCGCTCTCGGCGATGCGCTCGATCAACGGGCTGCCCGAGGAGCCGGGCACGCGGGCGGGGCGCCCCGGCGCGCTGCGGACCTCGATGCTGCCGCCGGAGCAGCGCGACGAGATCGTGCACACGATGACGTACGGCGCGGAGCACGCGTCGCTGCCCGCCGACGAGGACGACGAGCCGAGCACGGGCGCGCGCACGCCGCCGCCGGTCGCGCCGACGATCACGCACACCGAGCGCTACCGCTTGCCGGAGAAGCCGCAGACCGGGCTGCACCTCTTCGCGGGCGTCGGCGCGGCGGCGCTGCTCGTGGCGAGCGGGCTCGGCGTCACCTGGGCGGTGCTGCGCTCGCGCGAGGCGCCCGCGGCCCCGATGACGGCGAGCGATCTCAGCCTCCCGGCCCTCTCGCCCGCTGGCCCGCTGCCGCTGAACGCGCTGCCGCCGACCGCGCTGCCGCTGAACGCGCTGCCGCCGACCGCGCTGCCGACCCCGCTGCTCGCCGCGCCCGACGCGCCCGACGCGGGCGTCGAGGAGGAGCTCGCGCGCGACGTCGATCCCCGGGGCGGGCGCCGAGTCGTGCGGCGGCGAGACGTGACGGCGACGACGACCGTGCCCGCTGCGCCGCCGCCTCCGCCGCCTGTCGGTGCGACGACCGCGCACAAGCGAGGCGGCACTCCGCTGGTCGAAGAGGCGGACTTCTAGCCGCCGCGCGTCGGCGCTAGGTGCCGACGACCCGCGCCGCCTCTACAGGCCGACGCGCAGCGCAGACTCTACAGGCCGACGACCAGCGCCGGGGGCGAGGTCGGCAGGCCGCTGCCGATGCCGAGCTGACCGCTGGTGTTGCCGCCCCAGCACCAGACCTCGCCGCTCGCCGTCAGCGCGCACGCGTGCGCTTGGCCGAGCGAGATCGAGGTCGCCGCGGGCACGCCGACCGCCCGCACGGCCGTCGGGCTCGCGGTCGTCGTGGCGTCGCCGAGCTGGCTGCTGCCGTTGCAGCCCCAGCACGAGACCACGCCGCCCGCGCCGAGCGCGCAGCCGAAGCAGCCCATCGAGCCGATGCTGAGCGCGGTCGCGCCGGAGGTCCCGGGCACCACCGTCGGCTCCACGCCGTCCCAGACCGTGCCCGTCGCGAGGCCGAGCTGACCGTCGCCGTTCGCGCCCCAGCAGCGCGCGCCCGAGGACGTCAGCGCGCAGGAGAAGTCCGCGCCCGCGCCGACCGCGGTGGCGCGCATCGTCGCGTCGGTGAGGTCCGGCAGCCCGACGACGCGCGTCGGCACGGAGCGCGAGGTCTCGGTGCCGTCGCCGAGCTGACGGCTGGTGTTGTTGCCCCAGCAGCTGACCGAGCCGTCGGCGCGGAGCGCGCAGGTGTGGTCCTTGCCGGTGCGCACGCTGGTCGCGTTCGCGAGGTTCATCACGACCGTCGGCGACGCCGGCGTCTCGCTCATCGCGCCGTTGCCGACCTGCCCGTAGGTGTTCTCGCCCCAGCAGTAGATGGAGCCCGACGAGAGGCGCGCGCAGTTGTGGCAGTTGCCGCCGTTCAGCTCGACCGCGCCGCTGACGCGCGGCACGGCGGTCGGCACGCTGCGGGCCTCGAGCACGGGCTGGCCGATCTCGCCGCACGAGTTGCTGCCCCAGCAGGTGACCGTCGCGTCGGCCCGCACGGCGCACGAGAAGCCGTAGCCCGCGCCGATCGCGACCGCGTCCGTCAGCCCGCGGACGAGCACGGGGTGCGTGCGCGAGGTCAGCGTGCCGTCGCCGAGCTCCCCGTTGGCGTTGGCGCCCCAGCACGCGACGCCGCCGCCCGCGCGCAGCGCGCAGGTGTGCCACTCGCCGGCCGCGATCTGGATGACCGGGCTGTCCTGGCAGGTCGAGTCGGAGCAGAGCACGCCGGGCTTGCAGGGGGCGTTGCAGGCGCCGCAGTGGTGCGCGTCCGTCGAGAGATGGAAGTCCTCGTCGGCGGAGCCGTCGCCGTCGTCGTCGACGCCGTTGCAGAGCTCCGGCACGGACACCGCGCCGAGGTACGCGGGGAGCCGCGTCACGTCGACGTCCGCCGAGATGCACGCGCCGTCCGGCCCGCAGGTCTCGCCGACCACGCACGCCGCGCGGCCGAGGCAGTCGGCGCTGAGGCGGATGTGCAGCAAGCGGCTGACGCCTTGCTCGAAGCGCGTGTGCACGAGGCGCGTGACGGTGCCGCTCGAGGCCCCCGTGCTGGAGCTGCCGGTGACCTCGATGTCCACGGGGCCGAGCACCGCCGTCGCGGCGACGAGCCCGAGCGTCCGCGGCGCGCCCTCGTACGGGACGGTGACGGTCTGCTCGGCGGCGGAGGGGCCGCTGACGACGATGGTGATCGTGTCGAGCACGGTCGGCGCGGAGTCGGTGTCGACGACGAGCACGAGCTCCGTCGGGATCTCCCCGACGCACGCCACCAGCATCCACGAGCCGCAGAGGGCCGCGAGCGCGGCGCTGAAGAACCGCCTCATCGGACGCTCCAGGCGCCGGGCGGGATGTTCCCGCTGAACGGGTCTTGCCCCGCCGAGCTCAGCGCCACGGCGACGCCGACGCCCGCGCCGATGACGACGACCCCCACGATGAGCCAGAGCCACGGGGACGCGAAGATCGAGCTGCCGCCGCCGCCGGCCTCCTCGCCGCCGGGCGGGAGCTGCTCGAGGGGCGCGAGCGGGAGCTGCAAGCGCACCGGCGAGGTGCGGCGCTCGCCCTCCTCGACCTGGAAGGACTCGCGCCCGATCTCCTCCGACTGCCGCCGCACGAGCACGACGTGCTCACCCGGGTTGACCGGCAGCTCCGCGCCGAGCACGGCCTCCGAGAGGGACGCCTCGTCGAGCTGCACGACGTCGCGCCGGGCGAGGTTGGTGATCTCGAGGCGCACGCGCGCGATGCGGGGCTCGACCGCGGCGAGGGCCTCCTGCGCGGCCGGGATCTGCTCGGCGGCGTGCCCGTCGGCCTCACGGATGAAGCGCCGGTAGCTCTCTGCGCCCTCGACGAGCTGCCCCGTCTCGACCTGCGCGCCGGCGAGGTTGAGCAGCGTCAGCGGGCGCGGCGCGAGCTCGTACGCGCGCGAGAACGCCGTCAGCGCCTCCCACCATCGGCCGCTCCGCGCGGCGCTCACGCCGGCGCGGAACTGCTCGCGCGCGAGCGTCGTCTCGGCGGCCGTCGGCGCCGCGGGATCTGCCGGGGCTTGCGCGGCGGCGCGCTGCGTCAGCGCTCCGGAGAGCGCGAGCGACAGCGCGAGGGCTGCGAATGCAAGGAAAACTCTGCGCATGGGGGCCCCGACCGTATCACAGACGCGCGGCTTGTTGCAGCCCGAGACAGCGGCGGCGCGCGGGCAACGGGCGGCGCGCGGAGGGCGTGTCACGCTCGCCGGCATGCTCAAGGAAGACTGGCTCCAGCGGCAGATGAAGGCGCTCTCGGAGCTGATCGGCCGCGTCGCCGCGCTGCTCCGCGACGGGCAGCCGAGGCAGGCGATGGAGCTCGTGCGCGACGAGGGCACGCGCGTGCTCGGCGCCGATCCGAGCGTGCTGGCCGTCGTCGATGAGCGCACCGTCTTCGTGCTCCTCGGCGACGACCCGCGCCGCGTCGCCCGCTATGGCGCGCTGCTCTCGCTCGAGGCCGACGTGCTCGAGGCCGGCGCCCTCGAAGGCAGCGCTGAGGCCGAGCGCGCCCTCCGCCTGCGCAGCCGCGCCGCGTCGTTGACGACGGCGGCGCAGCAGCGCGCGGAGCGAGACGAGCAGCGTTAGGCGCCTCCGCAGGCGCCGTCCTGCGCGAGCGTGTTAGGGGCGGGTGCCGGTGACCGAGAAGGTGCAGGTCGTCTCGTCGCTCGCGCGGCCCGTCGAGTCGGTGACGAGCAGGCGAACGGTGTAGTCGCCGTTGAGGCGGGTCGAGACGTCGGTGGTCTGCCCGTTGGCGGAGCTGAGCGTCCACGCGCCGTCATAGGGCGCGGCCAGCACGGTCCAGCTGTAGAAGAGCGTCTGGTTCAGGCCGCAGCCGGGCGAGGCGTTGTCCGCGTCGCTCGAGTTGGCCGCGCTCAGGTGGATGCGCTCGGTGACGCCGCCGCCGCCGCCGCCGCCCGGCACGTAGCCGAAGTCGACCGCGATCGAGCCGGCGCCGCAGGTCGCGACCGAGCCGGGGTTGGTCTTCTCGGCGACCGCGATGGGGCGCGCGGTGCCGCAGGTGTCGGCGGTGATGGTCACCGTCGCGGGCGCGCTGCGCATACCGCTCGAGTCCGTCACGATCAGCTCAGCGACGTAGCTGCCGGTCACGTCCGCGACGAACGCGGGCCAGTCGGAGCTCGCGTCGTTGAGCGTGGCGGTGCTGCCCGCGGGGACGCGGACGAGGCGCCAGGCGTAGGTGAGCGCCTGCGCGGCGGAGCACGGCGCGGCGTTGTCGACGTCGTCCGCAGCGCCCTGAAGCTGCACGCCGTCACCCGGGCTGACCGCGAGCGCGTCGGCGACCGCAGTGGCGGTCGGCGCGTTGTCGCCGCAAGCGCCGACCGCGACGTTGACGATGATCTCGGCGGGCGCGCTCGTCAGCGTGCCGTTCGAGACGACGAGGCGCGCGTGGTAGCTGCCGGGAATATCCGGCTCGAACGTCGGGGCCTCGAGCGTCGCGTCGTGCAGCGTCGTGTGCGAGCCCGGCGGCAGCTGCGTGAGCGACCACTCGTAGGTGAGCGGGGCGTGCGCGGGGTCGGTCGAGCACCCGGCCGAGAGCGTCGGGGACTGCCGCACGAAGCCGTCGATCGGCCCCGTCAGCGGGGCGCAGCTTCCCGGCGCCGGGACGCCCGCGTCAGGCACCGCGCTCGCCGCAGGATCGAACAGGCTGATGACGGCGGTCGGCGGGACGAGCGGGTCAGGGCAGCCCGCGAGGGTCAGGCCAGCGATGCAGAAGATTAGGGAAATTTGACGTTGGCTCATGGTCACTCTCGCTCAGAGGTCGGCGTCGAGCCCGAGGCTCAGACTATTTTGGAGGCGGTTGGAATGGCGTTGCTCGCCTCTTCCTCGCTCACGCAGGCTCGCGGCCGCGATGGCGGGAAGGGTGTCCTCTCACCGCGTCGCGTCGGGCGGCGGCGAGCGGCGCGAGGACTGGCGATGTCGCCCGAAGCGCGGCGGACAGCTCGAGGCACGGACGCGGAGGCGACTGCACTGGGCCCCCTGGGTGCAACAAGCAGTCCAGCTGCAATGTCCTAAATGACCGGGGGAATCAGGGACTCGATCGCTCGGTGCTGTGCAGGTCTTTGCACACCAGTGCAGGGCCGTGCACAGCCCCGACCGGGGCAGCCGCGCACGGCGCCCAAAAGCAGAGCGCGCAGCCCCCCACGTCGGTACGACGGGAGTAGCTGCGCGCGCGGCGTGTGGGACGCGGCGTGAGCCGCGGGGCTCGTTACGGGCGAGTGCCGGTGACCGAGAACGTGCAGGTCGTCTCGCTGCTGGTCAGTCCGGTGGAGTCGGTGACGAGCAGACGAACGCGGTATTCGCCGTTGGTCCGCGTCTGGAGGTCGGTCGTCATGCCGGTCGTCGTGCTGATCGACCAGGCGCCGTCGTACGGGGCGGTCAGGACGCTCCAGCTGTAGAAGAGCGTCTGATTGAGCGCGCAGCCCGGCGCAGCGGCGTTGTCCGCGTCGGTGGAGTTGCCCGCGTTGAGGTGGATGCGCTCGGTGACGCCGGTGCCGCCGCCGCCGCCAGGCACATAGCCGAAGTCGACCGCGATCGCGCCGGCGCCGCAGGCGGCGACGGTGCCGGGGTTGACCTTCTCAGCGAGGGCGACGGGGCGCGCCGTGCCGCAGGTGTCGGCGGTGACGGAGACCGACGCGGCGGCGCTGCGCAGGCCGGTCGAGTCCGTCACGACGAGCTCAGCGACGTAGTTGCCGGGCATGTCGGCGACGAACGAGGGCCAGTCGGAGGTCGGGTCGTTGAGGACGGCGACGCTGCCCGCGGGCACGCGCGAGAGGCGCCAGGCGTAGGTGAAGGTCTGCCCAGCGGAGCAGGGAGCGGCGTTGTCGGCGTCATCCGCCGTGCCCTGGAGCTGCACGCCGGCGCCGGGGCTGACCGACGCGGTGGTCGTGGTCGCCGTGGCGGTCGGCGCGTTGCTGCGACAGACGCCGGCGGTGACGATGATGGTCTCGGTCGCGCTGCGCCCGGTCGGGTCGGTGACGGTCACGCGCACGGTGTACGCGCCGGGGACGTCGGGCGTGAACGACGGGCGAATCGCGGTGGTGTCGTTGAGCGTCGCCGTGCTGCCGGCGGGGAGCTCCTCGAAGCGCCAATCGAAGGTGAACACGGGCGCGTGCGCGGCGCACGCCTCGTCGGCGTCCGAGTCGCTGAACGTGGGCGTGAGGCGGACCGCTTGACCCGTCGAGACGGTCGCGGAGGGCTCGGCGGCGACGCTGGCGATCACCGGCGCGTTGATTCCGCAGTCCGTCACCGTGACGACGACATCGGCGGGCGCGCTCGAGAGCGTGCCGTTGGAGACCACGAGCCGAAGGCGGTAGTTGCCCGGCAGGTCGGGCTCGAAGCTCGGGGCGATCACGGTCGCGTCGTGCAGCGCGGCGTGCGAGCCAGTCGGCACATCACGGAGCGACCACGAGTACTCGAGGCCGAGCGCCTGCGGGTCGGTCGAGCACGCGCCGGTCAGCGCGGGCGCGAGGCCGATCTTCCCATCGACCGAAGCGGTCAGCGGCGTGCAGGCGCCCGCGACGCCGCCGTCGGGGACGACGGGCGCGCTCGGGTCGAGGACGCTGATGACGGCGGTCGGGGGGACGAGCGGCTCAGGACAGCCAGCGAGCATGAGGGCGGCGAGGCAAGCGAACAGACAGAGATTGCGAGTGCTCATGGGCGTCCTTGTTCAGAGATCGACATCGAGCCCGAGGCTCAGGCTGTTCTGGTAAGAGTTGGCGTGTTCGAGCGCGAGCCACTCACCCTCATAGGAGAGTCGGAGTCGGGCGCGGGGCGGGAGCGCGATGCTGATTCCGCCGCGGTATTGGAGGGAGCCGAGGACGGTGCCGAAGGCGAGGCGAGCGGCGACGTCCGCGGGGCCCGCGCTGACCGCGTAGCTGTAGGCGACGCCGCCCTCGAGGCGGAGTCCGTCGGCGACGCGGACGAACGAGCGGAGCCCGACGCCGACGCCGATGACGGTCTCCGGGACGACGTCGTTGCTGAACTGATCGAGGTCGAAGCGCAGATACGGCGAGGCGCCCGCGAGGTCGCGGTCGACGCCGGCGGCGCCGAGGACGTTGTAGCCGCCGTCGAGGCCGAAGCGCATGCGCATCTCCTGCACGGGGACGCGCAGGGCGTCGGTGCCGCCGTTGCCGGGGAGCGTCGTGACGTAGCTGCGGTCGTTGAGCTGGAGGTTGCCGTCGAGGCCGACGTCGAGGTCTTCGACGCCGACGTACGCGGCGCGGAGGCCGACGTCCGCGTAGTTGGCCGCGTCGTTCGACTCGCTCTGATGCACGCGCCCGAGGCCGGCGCTGACGCCGAGGCGCAGCATCGGCGCGTCGGTCGCTTCGGCGCTCTCGGGGGCGGCGAGGTCCTCGTCGCTCGAGGCCGGCGGCGCCTCTGCGATGGCTTCGGCTTCAGGCGCGGCGACCTGCGCGCTGCGCTCCTCGACCGGCGCTGCGGTGGGTGTGCTGCCAGCGTCGCTAGGCGCCGGGGCGGGCGCTGCGTCAGGCGTGGCTGGGGCGGCGGGCGTCGCGCCGTGGCGACGTCGGTGCGACCCGCTGCTGCCGTCTTGGGCAGCGACTGGGGCGGCGAAGGCGGCGAGGACTGCGAGCACCGCCAAGGTGGTGGGGAGATTCGTCGGCCGTGGGAGGCGCGGACACTGGGGTAGATGCACGGCGCGGGAACGAAGCAACAAGCGATCCAGTCTGACCACCCCTGTTCCTGCGGTATCACGCAGCTCGCCCGGGGCGCGCCAGTGCAGGTTCTTGCACAGCTATGCAGCTCCCTGCACAGCAGCGCGCGCAGCTCAGCGCCGCGTCAGCTCGGGCAGGCGACCCATCGCGGCGAGCAGCGCGATCTTCGACAGCTCGAGCTGGGCGCGGAGGCGGATCACCGTGATTCGCGCGTTCGCGTCCTCGG
>CAIUAC010000667.1 GCA_903896985.1 uncultured Sandaracinus sp. | reverse complement strand
TCGTCGATCGCGTCGGCCTCTTGCGCGGCGCCGAGCAGCTCGCGCAGGCGCTCGCGGCGATCGGCCTCGGGCATCGCGAGCACGCGCGTCGAGTCGATCGTCAGCATCGGCAGCGGGCCGCTCGACACGACCGGCAGGTGCCCATCCCAGCGCTGCTGCATCCGGTACTGCAGCACCTCCGGCGTCATGCTCAGCCGCACGATCTCGTTCGCCTGCGCCTCGCCGCGCGCGCGGATCAGCAGCGAGTCCGCCTCACCGCGCGCCCGCTGACGCGCCGCCTCCGCCTCGCCGCGCGCCGCCGTGATCGCCTGGTCCGCCTCCGCGCGCGTCTGCCGCACGCGGTTCTCCGACTGGATGGCGCTCTGCGTCGCCTCGATCGCGCGGTTGATCGCGGCGACGACGTTGTCCGGCAGGCGCAGCGCGCTCGCGAACGTCAGCTGATCGATGATGAAGCCGTCGGGCGAGAGGCGCGCGGTGATCAGGGCGAGCGCGTCGCGGATCACCTTGGTCTTGCCGGGGCCGTAGATCTCCTGCACCGGCAGCGCCGACGCGACCTCGCTGATCGCCTCGCGCACGACGTTGCGCACATAGCCGTGGGCGAGCACGAGCACGTCGCGCTCGCGGAAGCGCGAGTAGAGCTTCGGCGCCTTGTTTCCCTCGATGTGGAACGCGAGCCCGACGTCCGCGTTGATCGTCACGCCCTCGGACGACGCGAACGTGATCGACTCGTCGACGGGGCTGCCCTCGTTGATGTCGCGCGTCCAGACGATGTTCTGCACGTTCGTCGGGAACTCGATCACCTGCTCAGTGAGCGGGTTGTAGACGACCCAGCCCGTGACGATCGGCGCGTTCTGCACGCCGCGCTCCGAGCCCGCGAGCCGGATGCGAATGCCGACGTGCCCGGGCTCGACGCGCGAGCAGCTCGCCGAGCCGATGATCACGGCGAGCACCAGCACGACGACCGTGATGACGACGCTGATGATGCTGCCGCGGGAGGGGAGTGTGGTCGTCCGATAGGTGGTCACGCGGCCGACTATGGGCCGTGGGTGTGCGCGGGGGTAGCGGGTCGCGCTGGCAGCAGCGCCGCGCGCTCAGCGGTTGACGCCCGCCATGATCGCCGTCGGATAGCGCTCGCCCGCGGCGGCGCCCTTCGGCGCGAGGGCGTCGAGGCGCGCCAGCTCGTCGGCGCTGAGCGTCACCTCGAGCGCGCCGAGGTTCTCCTCGAGGTAGCGCACGCGCTTGGTCCCGGGGATCGGCGCGAGGTCCTCGCCCTGCGCGAGCACCCACGCGAGCGCGAGCTGCGAGGGCGTGACGCCGCGCGCCTCGGCGAGCGCGGCGATCGCCTCGACGAGCGCGAGGTTCTTGGCGAAGTTCTCGCCCTGAAAGCGCGGCGAGTGCCGGCGGTAGTCGTCCTCGGCGAAGTCCTCGTAGCGTCGGATGGCGCCCGTCAGAAAGCCGCGCCCGAGCGGGCTGTACGGCACGAAGCCGACGCCGAGCTCACGGCAGGTCGCGAGCACGCCGTCCTCAGGCTCGCGGCTCCAGAGCGAGTACTCGGACTGCAGCGCCGTGATCGGGTGCACCGCGTGCGCCCTACGCAGCGTGTCGGCGCTCGCCTCGCTCAGCCCGAGGAAGCGCACCTTGCCCGCCGCGACGAGCCCCGCCATCGCGCCGACGGTCTCCTCGATCGGCACGCTCGGGTCCACGCGGTGCTGATAGTAGAGGTCGATCGTCTCGACGCCGAGGCGACGCAGGCTCGCGTCGCACGCCGCGCGCAGATACTCGGGGCGCCCGCTCACGCCGCGCACGCTCACGTCGGCGCGGTCGCGCAAGATGCCGAACTTCGTCGCGAGCACGAACCGCTCGCGCCGCCCGCGCATCGCCTTGGCGAGCAGCTCCTCGTTGTCGCCGAAGCCGTACATGTCGGCGGTGTCGAAGAACGTCACGCCGAGGTCGAGCGCGCGGTCGATCGTCGCGAGCGACTCCGTCTCGTCGCGCCCGCCGTAGAACTCGGACATCCCCATACAGCCGAGCCCGAGGGC
>CAIUAC010000666.1 GCA_903896985.1 uncultured Sandaracinus sp. | reverse complement strand
AGGAACGTGCCCGCTCCCTCGAAGCGCACTTCGTCCGTGGTTCCGTCGAACAGCGACACGAACACCGCGCGCTTTCGCGCCACGATCCCCGCGATGCGCGCCTCGATGCCCTCCTCGCTGACGAGCGAGTAGACGTCGATCGGCAGCGTCTGTCCGAGCCTGTAGATGCGCCCGATGCGCTGCTCGAGCACCGCGGGGTTCCAAGGCAGCTCGAGGTGAATGCACGCGCTCGCCGCGCGCTGCAGGTTCAGCCCGACGCCCCCCGCGTCGCTCAGGAACATCACGCGCGTCGCCGGATCATCGTGCAGCTCGACGATCGCCCGCTCGCGCAGCTTCGACGACTCGGCGCCCGTGAAGAACACGGCGCGCGCGCCATCCTGCCGCAGCAGGTCGCGCACGCTCCACTCCGCGAGCCGCAGCATCTTGCGCCACTGGCTGAAGATCACGACCTTGCGCTGCTGCGTGACGACGAGCTCCGCGACGAGCGCGCGCAGCGCCGTGAGCTTCGGCGCGAACAGCTCCTCGAGCAGGTGCGGGCTCGGCTCCACGTCGGCGAGCCGCGGCCACACCTCGTCGAAGCGCAGCTGCGCGAGGCCGTTGCAGATCATCCGCTGCGTCGTGAGCAGCTGCATGAGCCGCAGGAATTCCGGCTGCGTGAGCGGCCTGCGCTCCGCGCGGTGCATGAGCCCCGCGATGGGCTGATCGAGCGACGCGTGCTCCGTGCGCTGCGCCGGCGTGAGCTCGACGGGGACGCGCGTGTCCGTCCGCGGCGGGAGGTCAGCGAGCACGTTGGCGCGCAGCCGACGCACGGAGATCGGCTCGAGCCGCGCGCGCAAGAGGTCGAGGTTGCGCACGCCCACGACGCCGCGCGACGCGTCGCCTTCGAGGATCGAGTGCAGCGGCGCCAGGCGCCACTTCGGCTCGAGCGCGACGTCGTCCACGAAGTCGACGATCGACGCGAGCTCGTCGAGGCGGTTCTCCATCGGCGTGCCGGTGAGCACGAGCCGATACGCGGGCGACAGCGACTTCACGTACTGCGCAGACTTCGTCGCCCAGTTCTTGATGCGCTGCGCCTCATCGAGGATCACGAGCTCGGGCGCGAGCGCGCGGACGTGCTCGAAGTCGCGCAGCAGCTGCTCGTAGCCCACGACGAGGAAGCCCGACGTGAGGCTCGCGTAGAGCTTGCGCCGCTCCTCCGGAGAGCCCTCGACGCGCGTGAGCGGGGCGTCGGTCGTCGCGTCCCACTCGCGCTTCCACTGCGGCTTGAGCGCCGCGGGCACGACGAGCAGCCCGCGCCGCACTCGCCCCGTCGCGAAGAGCGCGTGACAGCACGCGATCGCCTGCGTCGTCTTGCCGAGGCCCATGTCGTCGGCGAGCAAGAGCCGCCCGCGCGCGAGGAACCGCTGCACGCCCTCGCGCTGATACGGATAGAGCGTGCGCTTGAGCGTACGGAGCGCCGCCGTCGCCGCCTTCTGCCCGCGCTCGCACTCGAGCACGCGCGCCGCGCGCAGGCGCTCCTCGGCGACGAGCGTGAGCGCCGCGGGCTCCGCGCCGAGCGTGCCGCGCGCGATCGTCGCGCTCAGCCGGTCGAGCAGCGCGAGCCGCGACGTCGACGCGCCGAGCACCGCGGGCGAGAGGCTGCCGTCCACGAACGCCTGCGCGAGCGCGCCGCGCGCCGTGCCCTCGAGCCTGAGCCGACTCAGCCGGTCGACGGCGCTCGTCGCAGGGTGCCGAGGGTCCCAGCGGAGGCTCGCGCGCGGACGCGGCCCCTGCGCGACCGTGACGCGCCGACGCGGCGACTTGGCCAGCGCGTCGAGGACGACGAGCCCGTGCTTGCAGAGCCCGAGGGAGCTCCGCACGAAGTCCGCGCACGCGCAGCTCGTGCGGATCGGGTCGAGCGACTGAACCTCGACCGCGTAGCTCGCCCCCGCCGTGCGCGTCACCCGATACGTCCCGAGCGTCGTCTTCGAGCGCGCCGCGATCCGCAGCGCGTCGCGCTCGCCAAAGGCCCACCGCCGCGCGAGCGCCTCCAGGGCCGCCAGGCGCACGGGCCAGTCGCGCTCGGGCGTGACCGTGAGGATGTGGGCCGCGATGCGCTCGGCGGAGACTCGCCCGAAGCGTCGATGCGCGTGCTCGACGAGCGCCGCGCGCGCCTCGTCGTCAGTGACCAAGATGGGCGCAGGGAGCGAAGCGGGCGGGTCGCAGTCGGTCATCGAGGCCGGGAGCGTAGTCGATCTCTCACCGCCCCCGCGACGCGCTCGCTACTCCGGGATGGTCTCGCCGCGCTCGACCCGCTCGTTGCGCCAGTTCTCGATGGCCTCGTTGAACTCGTGCGCGACGTCGGGATCGAACTGCGAGCCGGCGCAGCGCGCGACCTCGTTCGACGCGACCTCGTGCGGCAGCGCGCGCCGATAGGCGCGATCGCTCGTCATCGCGTCGTAGGTGTCCGCGACCGAGATGATGCGCGCGAGGAGCGGGATCTCCTGCGCCTTCATGCCGAGCGGATAACCACGCCCATCCCAGCGCTCGTGGTGCAGGTGCACGCCCGGGACGAGCGGCTGCAGGAACGTGATCGGCTCGAGGATGTCCTTGCCGAAGCCCGGGTGCTTCTTGAAGATCTCGTAGTCTTCCTGCGAGAGCTTGCCGGGCTTGTTGAGGTTCAGCACGCAGCCGATCTTGCCGACGTCGTGCATCAGCGCCGCTTGGCGGACGATCTCGACCTTCGCCTCGTCGAGCCCGAGCTTGATCGCGAGGATCTGCGCGTACGCCGCGACGCGCTCGCTGTGCCCGGAGGTGTACCTGTCCATCTTGTCGATGGCGCTCGCGAGCCCGCGGATCGTCTGCCGAAACGTGAGCTGCAGGTCCTCGTAGAGCTTGGCGTTCTCGATCGCCGCCGCGGCGCGGTCGCTGACGATGCTGAGCAGCTTGCGCTGCCCCTCGTCGAACTTCTTCCCGCGCGTGAAGCTGAGGCTCGCCAGAAAGCCGATGGTCTTGCCGCGCGCGCGGAGGTTCGTGACGATCAGCGACGAGAGGCGCGCGCCCTCGGGCTCGCGCGAGAAGTAGTGCAGCCCCTTCGTGCCGTGCACGCGGAGCAGCTTCTCCTCGGCGAAGTACTCGTGCAGCGACGCGACGTCGAGCGCGCCGAGCTTCTCCGGGTCGAGCGGCTCGCCGCTCAGGCGGTCCGCCACCTGCTCCGCCCACGTCGGCGACAGCACGCGCGTGCGCTCGAAGAAGCCGCCCGAGCCGTCGTCGAGCAGGATGAACACCGCGTCCGCGTCGACCTCGTGGATCGACGCGTCGATCACGGTGCGCAGCACCTCGTCGAGCGACAGCGACGCGCTGATCGCCTCGCTCACCTTGTAGAGCGAGAGCGCCTCACGCAGGCGCAGGTTCTCGCCGTGCAGCTTCTGCTTCTCGAGCCCGCGGCGGATCGTCTGCACGACCTCCTCGACCTTGAACGGCTTGAGGATGTAGTCGTACGCGCCGCGCTTGAGCGCATCGATCGCGGTCTCGACGGTGCCGAAGCCCGTCATGATCACGGTGACGACGTTCGGCGTGTGCCGCCCGATCGCCGCGAGCAGCTCGAGCCCGCCCATGTTGGGCATCTTCAGGTCGGTGAGCACGAGGTCGTAGTGCGTGCGCGAGAGCTCCACGAGCGCCGCGCTGCCGTCCTCCGCCGTGCGGACCCAGAAGCCCTCCATCGACAGGAAATCCGCGAGGATCTCCCGGATCACCTTCTCGTCGTCGACGACGAGGATACGGGGAGAGTCCTCGTGGAGGTGGTACTCCGTCGCGGAACCTCCACCGGCGTCTCCCGGCCCGTCCGCGGCCCCCGACGATGATCCTGCCTGCATGATGGTGACCAGTGGAAGAGAGACGTAAACCGTCGCGGGAGGGTATGTCAATCGGCGTGCGTGTGCGCGGGGCGACGACGAGCGCGATTTTCCTGGAGGGCGAGGCGAACGCGGCGTGCCGGGAGGCGGCGCGGTGGTCCCACACCGGACCGACGGGAGCGCGTCGAGGTCTGCCGCCGTCCCGGTCGCGGTCCCTCCCCCGCGTTGCTGCGCCGTCGTCGCTCTGATAGACGCCGGACGAAGGTCGTGCCTTGAGCCGTCGTCGCCTGCTCGTCTCCTGCGCCATCTACGGCCTGCTCAGCGCAGCGGCCGTGGTCTGGAGCGGTGTGCGCGGGGACTGGTCCCCGTGGGACGCCGACGCGGCGTGGCTCCCCCTCGGGCTCGGCGCGCGCGTAGGCGTGTCGCTCGCGGCGGGGGCGCTCGTCGCTGGGCT
>CAIUAC010000665.1 GCA_903896985.1 uncultured Sandaracinus sp. | reverse complement strand
TCGGGCTTCACCCAGCGCTCGACGTCGAGCCCGACGCCGCGCAGGGCGCCCGCCCGCGCGACCGCGACGGCCGCGTAGCCGTGCGTGTGCGAGATCGCCCCGACGATGCCGCGCGGCCACAGAGGCTCGCGATGTTCACCGCTCGAGATCGCGTGCTCCGCGACCTCGGGCGCGTGGACGCGCAGCGCCGCGCGCGCGCAATAGCGCCCCGCGAGGAACTCGACGCGGCGCTTCAGCACCGCGGTCGAGAGGCGCTCGGGGAGCGCGATCCCCTCGAACGCCGTCAGGTGCGCGTCGCTCGGCGCGTCGAGGTGCAGCGCGTGCACCGTGACCGAGTCGGGGAACAGATCGGCGGCGAAGCTCAGCGGTCGCACGACCTGGGTATACGCCTTCTCACGAAGGAACGATGCGCACGCCGAGGCCCTTCGCCTCGTAGATGCGCTTGCCGTCGACCCAGAGCGAGCCCTCCCCGAGGGCGAGCACGCCGAGCTCGTCGCGGCGCACCTCGGTGAGCTCGATGTCCACGACGACCACGTGATTCTCTGGGATCACCTGGCCGCGGTACTTCCAGCTCATCGTGACGCCGGACGCCTGCGTCTCGAAGCGCGGCGCGACGATGCCGTCGCCGAGCCCGAGATCGATCGTCATCGCCTGCAGCGCCTGCAGCATCGCCTCGATGCCGAGCGAGCCCGGCTGCACCGGATCTTGGTAGAAGTGCGCCTTGAAGAACCACTGCGTCGCGGCGACGTCCTTCTCCGCGCGCACGCGCCCGAGGCCCGCCTTGCCGCCGGTGCGCCAGAGCCCCGTGAGGCGGTCGATCATCACGAGGCGCTCGCTCGCGAGGCGCAGCGTGCCGTCGAAGTAGCGCGCGGGGCGCTCGGCGAGCTCGACGCGGAACTCGCTCGGATCGAGGAGCGCCGCGCGCGACGCCGTCGTCATCGGCAGCCCGGCCTGGTTGGCCATCGTGTCGCCGGGGAAGAAGCCGAAGACGGTCTTGAGCGTGTAGATGCGCTCGGTGCCCGCGCTCATCACGACGTCGAAGCTGACGATGACGATCGTGTCGGCGGTCGAGACGTTGGTGAGCTTGGTCGTCACCGTGAGCGTGCCGATGTCGTCGGGGATCTCGCGGTGCTGCGTGCCGGTTCCGTCGAGGTTGCGGAAGTAGAGGTTTTCCTCCGAGCCGAGCGCGCCGCCGACGTACGAGGCGAGCCAACCGCAGGGCTGTAGCGCGGTCTCGAGCATCACCGCGAAGGGCATCGTTCGCGCGCCGTTCTGCGCGAAGTACCACTCGTCGGGCGGGACGTCGTAGTCGATGTCCGCCTCGCTGCCGACCTGCATGCCACCGATCGGCCCGACGACGCGCGGGACGCGCGACATGAAGTGATACGGCGGCCCCGGCAGGCGCGCGACGCGGCGCGGGCTATCGAAGCGGGCGTACATCGGGCCGAACGCCGTGGAGGGCGCGCCCCACGCGCAGGCGAGCAGGGACGCGTAGTCGAAGCGGAAGCCGTCGACGACGGCGACGGGGCGGTCGTCGTGCGGAATCGCCACCTCGAGGCGCCCGCTGTCGAGCGGCCAAGCGGGCACGAGGCGCAGGCCCATGCGCTTGCAGTGGAACGCCTTGCGGCCGTCCACGGTGCCGAGGATCTCGGCGTAGAGCGTGGGCGTCGTGCCGCCGACGAGCTCCTCGACGAAGATCTCGTAGACGACCTCCTTCGAGACGGGAGTCGCCTGGCCGCGGCAGCGGAGGCTGTAGTTC
>CAIUAC010000664.1 GCA_903896985.1 uncultured Sandaracinus sp. | reverse complement strand
GCGAGCCTGCCGCTCTTGCAGTTCGCGTGCACCAAGCTCTGGGAGGCGCGCGACGAGGGGCAAAAGCTGCTGACGCGCGCGGCGTACGAGTCGTTCGGAGGCGTCGCGGGCGCGCTCGCGCATCACGCGGACGCGCTGCTCGGCGCGATGACGGAGGAGCAGCAGAAGCTCGCGCGCAGCCTGCTTTTGCGCCTCGTTTCGGCCGAGGGCACGCGCCGCGTGCAGACGCGCAGCGAGGTGCTCGATGGGCTCTCCGCGGACGCGACAGCCGTGCTCGACAAGCTGGTCGAAGCGCGGCTGTTGACCGCGCGTCGCCGCACGGGCAGCGACGATGCGGTGGAGTTGGCGCACGAGTCGCTCGCCAACGCATGGACACGCTTGCGACGCTGGCGCGACGAGGCGCGAGACGAGCTCGTCTTGTCCGAAGAGCTGGAGTCTGCGGCGCGCCTCTGGGACAAGCGCGGTCAGCCCGCGGACGAAGTGTGGAAGGGCGAGGCGCTCGCGGACGCTGTGCGCAGACTCGCGCCAGTGTTCGAGTCGCTGCCGGAGCTGAGTCGGCGCTTCCTCACGGCGGGGCAGAGGCGGGCGCAGCGGGATAGGCGGCGAGCGCGGATCGGGGTGAGCGTCGTCGTTGCGCTGCTCGCGCTCGCAGCCGCGAGCGCAATCGTCGTGGCTGTTTTGTTTGGGCGGAAGGAGGCGGAGGTCCGCAAACAGCGTAACGAGGCTGAGCGACGCGGCGCGGAGGCGCTGCTCGAGTCGGCGGCGGGGTCGCTGCGGGAGGGGGACCCGATGTCTGCGCGTGCGAAGCTGCGCTCCGCGTTGATGACTCGTGACGATGTCAGGGCGAGAGCGCTTTGGTGGAAGCTGCGGCGGGAGCCGCTCGTCTGGAAAGAGCGCGCACAGTGGGGGATGGGCTCGCTCGCCTGGTCGCGTGAGGGAGACCAGTTGCTCACGATGAACAGCGGACGTCTGGAGCGACTCGACCTCTCGACGCTCGCCGTGACGACGGCGTTGGCGTCCAACGGTGGTCTCCTGTTCGGGTTGTCCTCCGATGGGAGTCGTGCGGCGGTCGTCAACTCGGGCACCGGGGACGTGACGGTCTTCGATGTCGCGCACCGCACCGTCGTGAGGGTGTTGCCCGCGGCGACCGTGACGGACCGCCTGACCTCACCGGCATTCAGCCCCGACGGGACGCGGCTTGCCTTCGCGGCACGGCGCCTCGCGGACCAGGGCACCGCCTCGCCCGTGAAGGTCGTCGACCTAGCCACAGGGCGGACCGTCCTGACTCTGAGCGGACGTTCGAGCCAGGCCACCGTCGTCTACGCGCCCTCGGGCGGCTTGATGGCGTCCCAGGGTGACGACGAGCTGGTGAGCGTCTGGGATGCCGCGTCGGGCGTGCTCGTCCGCACGATCGAGGGTTTGCGCTCCCCGTCGATCGAGTTCTCTCCCGATGGGCGTTCGCTCTTGGCGGTCGGCAACGACAACAGCGTTCGGTTCTACGACCCGCGTACGGGAGCCATACGCTTCGCGTATCCGCCTTGCGCGGGGCCGGTCGCCTCGATGGCCCTGCACCCAGACGGTCGCTCGGTGGCGGTCGCGGTCGAGGGCGGGGGCGGGGCCGTCCGGATTCTCTCAGACGCCGTCCACGGCACTCGCGACGTCGTCCTTTCGGGGCCAGTGCCCAGTTGGTTGGCCTTCAGCCCCGATGGCAGCGCCATCGTCGTGGCGACGGCGG
>CAIUAC010000663.1 GCA_903896985.1 uncultured Sandaracinus sp. | reverse complement strand
GTCGCGCCTGCGCTCGGCGGGCGCACGGAGGCGACGCGCGCCTGGAGCGACGCCGCGGAGCAAGGCGCGCTCCTCGCGTCGGTGGTCGGCAGCGCGCTCGCGACGATCTTGCTCGGCGTCTTCGTCGGTCCGGCGCTCAGGGCGAACCGGGCGCGCACGGAGCCGAGGTCGAGCGCTCGGCGTGTCGTATTGGCGCTGCTGGTCGTCGCGAGCGGCGCCGTCGCCTACGCCCTCTACGTCCGCGCGAGGTAGCGCGCGGCTGAAGGCGGCGCACTTCGCTGCGCGCCTAGCGCCCCTCGTCTAGCCGGCGCAGCCCCTCGAGCAGCAGCGTCTCGATCGAGGCGTTGATGGTACGGGTCGTCGGCTTCACGTCGGGGTCGAGCGCGAACTCACCGCCGGTCAAATTGAGCATCTTGTAGAAGGCGTCGTCGCCCTGCGCGGTCCCGAACGTCGCGTGGTGGATCTGCCCCTCGAAGAACAGCACCTCACCGGACTGCCCCTTCGCGCTGATGCGGAGCTGCCCCGACTTGCGGCCATGGGCGAGGATCTGCACGACGTCCGGCAGGGCCATCTCCGTCAGGCTGCCGCTGACGCCCCGGCTGGTGCTCGGCGTCGGGGCGCCCCGCGCCGCCGCGCCCTCGATGATCTGCCGCGCCTTGGCCACGATGACGTCGGCGCTCGTCGGCTTGACGAGGTAGTCCGCGGCGCCGAGCGCGAAGCCGCGCTGAATGCTCTCGCGGTCCGAGCGGCGCGTGAGGAACACGAAGGGCACGCCCGCGGTCTTCTGAAAGCTCCGCAGCTGCTCGAGCAGCGTGAAGCCGTCGTGCGGCGTCAGATCGACCTCGGAGAAGATGATGTCGATGTCCTGCGACTCGACGGTCTTGCGCGCGTCGGCGGCGTTGCGCGCGATGATCGTGTCGTAGCCGTGCTCGACGAGGCGCAGCTCGAGCACCGTGGTGTCCTCGGGATCCGAGTCGATGATCAGCGCGCGCGCGCGCCCCTCGAGGCGCCGCCGGAGGTCGTCGCCGAGCACGACGGCGGCGAAGAGATCGACGAGGTTGGGATCGAAGACCGTGCCCTTCTTCGCCCCGAGCACGTCGCACGCTTCTTTGGCGCCGAGCGTCTTACGGAAGGGGTTGCGCGCGTTCTGCACGAGATCCGCGTAGGTCTCGACGATGGCGAGCAGCCGCGCGCCGATCGGGATGTCCTTGCCCGCGAGGCGGTCCGGAAAGCCCGTGCCATCGAAGCGCTCGTAGAGGTGCGTGACGGTCGCGGTGCAGCTCTCCGGGAGCTTCACGGACTCGAGCAAGCGGACGGGCGCCGTGTACATCTTCAGCGCCTGGAGGCGGTGCCCCTCGTACTCCGCGACGTTCAGCGCGGTGAGGTGATAGCTCGACGCTTTGCCGACGTCGTGCAGGTAGGCGGCGCCCAGAATTCCAGTCGATTCTCGCTCGGGGAGGCCGATGCGCTCGCACACTCGGCGCATCATCCGCGCGACCTGCGAGGAGTGCCCGCGCAGCTCCGCGCGCGAGTTCTCGAGGAGCGCGACGAGCACGTTGATCGTCTCGAGCCAGTCGACGGAAGCGACGCCGCCCCCGAGCGACGGGCCGCGCCCGGAGCCTGCGCCGGTGTCGGCGACGGTGACCTGCGTGATCTTCTTCGCGTCGCGCCTGTCGACCTCGGGATCGAGCCGCAGCACGATCCCCGCTCCCCGCACGCCGATCGGCGGAGGCGTCGGACGCCGCCCCATGCCCGGAGACGCGTGCGGCGGGAGCGCATAGCCCGGACCGCCGATCGGGGCGTCCGAGCGGAAGCTCCCGAGCTCGGGACGACCGACGTCGGGGCCGCCGTTGCGATCGAAGGGGTCGAGCGTGGACGGCTCTGGCTTGAACTCGATGCCGGCCGACTCGAAGCGCGCGAACGCGCGCGCGACGCCGCCGTAGAACTTGAGGATCGCCGCGCGGATCGCGCCCGGGCGCCCCGCGTAGACCTTCACGTCGCGGACGCCCGTCACGACCTGCACTTGCTTGGCGACGTCCTCCTCGAGGTCGGCGGCGACGACGCTCAGGGACTGCGAGAGGACGTCGTAGAGGATCGGAAAGACGAGCAGCTTCTCGGCGACGCGCCGCGGCAGCCGATCGAGCAGGGCCTTGTCGATATCGGCGTGCGCGAGCTTCTCCGTCGAGACGAAGCGCGTCTTGTAGGTCGTCGCGACCCACTTGAGGAAGTCCGCCTCGCTCATGATGCCCGTGTCGAGGAGCGCCTCGTCGGCGCGGTCCCCGCTGCGATGCGCAGACAGGATCACGCTCTCGCGCTGCTCAGGGGAGATGCGGTTCTCCTGCAGCAGGCGATCAAGGACGCGCAGACCTTGCGGGGGTTGGCGAGCCACGGCGATGCGCGAGCATAGCAGGGCCCTTCCAACCGCACGGAGACTTCACACGCCGCGCGGACCTTCCGTCGCCCCGACGGCGCCGACGCCCGCGACGAGTTGCCTCGCGGCACGGCGCTGCTTACCCTTCGCCCGCTTTGCGAAAACGACTTCGAGTGGCCGCTCGGCGGACCTTCTCTGTACTCTGCCTCACGCTCGTGGGCGGTTCGCTCGGCTGCGGTGGGGCGAGCTACGAGAGCGGCGTGTTCCGCGACGGCCCCGTCAGCTTCCGGGTGGACGCCCTCGGCGCGCCCTGGGAGCGCCTGAGCGTCGGTGAGCAGAACGACCTCGCGTGGTCGAACGGGCCGCTCGCGGCGATCGCGCAGGTGAACTCGACCTGCGACCAGCCCGATCAGGACGTGCCGCTGCAGGCGCTGACGCGGCACCTCTTGAACGGCTTCACGGCCTACACGTTCCCGCCGGTCGATGAGGCCGACCTGCAGACGGTGCCGATGGACGGGCGCGAGGCGCTGCGCACGCACGTCGTCGCGAAGCTGGACGGCGTCCCGCGCGAGCTGCTGCTCGTCGTCATGAAGAAGGACGACTGCATCTACGACTTCGCGCTCGTCGCGCCGCCGGGCGCGCAATTCGAGCAGGCGCGCCCCGACTTCGAGCGGCTCATGACGAGCTTCCGCGCCGACGCCCGAAGCGCGGCGCAGGGCTCGGGTCGATGAGCGCGGTCGCCAAGCGCGGCGGGACGGGCTCGGCGATCGCGCGCTTCTTTCAGACGTTCGGCGCGGTCAGCGTCCTGACAGGGCGCATGGTTCGCGCGCTCTTCACGACGCGCTTCGAGTTCGGCAGCTTCCTCTATCAGGTCGAGCAGATCGGCGTGCGCTCGCTCGGCATCGGCGCGGCGACGGCGGTCTTCGTCGGCATCGTGATGGCGATCCAATTCGCCTTCGCGCTCGAGAAATTCGGCGCGATCGACACGATCGGCCGCATCGTCGGGCTCTCGGAGGTGCGCGAGCTCGCGCCTTCGCTGACCGCGCTCGTCGTCGCGAGCCGGGTCGCCGCGGGCATGGCCGCGGAGCTCGGCTCGATGGCCGTGACCGAGCAGATCGACGCCATTCGCGCGCTCGGCGCGGACCCGATCCGCAAGCTCGTCATCCCGCGGGTGCTCGCCGGCATCGTCGTCATGCCGCTGATCAGCTGCTTCGCGCTCGTGCTCGGCGTCGGCGCCGCGCTGATCGTCTCGCGGGTCTCGTTCGGCATTCCGGGGCCGTTCTTTCTGTCGACCGCGCTCGACGCGATCGTGCTGAAGGACTTCACGGCGGGCGTCGGCAAGACGCCGTTCTTCGGCTTCTTGATGGCGATCCTCGGCTGCCACTACGGCATCAACACCACCGGCGGCACCGAGGGCGTCGGCCGCAGCACGACGACGGCGGTCGTGGTCGTGTCGATCGCGATCCTGATCGCCGACGCGATCCTCACGCAGCTGTTCCTCAGCCTATGACGCACACGCTCCAGCGTCGGCTGCTCGCCGCGGGCGCGCTCGGCGGCGGCGGGACGCTCTGCGCGCTCGTCCTCGCGATGCTCGCG
>CAIUAC010000662.1 GCA_903896985.1 uncultured Sandaracinus sp. | reverse complement strand
GGCGCCTTGCCAGCAAGCATCGCGCCTTCGTTTCCAATCGCGGTCATTGGACGGCCAACGTGAGCACCCTCGATGTGACCTCCGGTGTCCCTGAATTTTGCGATGTCGCGCTCACCAAGAGGTGAGCCTGGAAACGGTCGCGCCGATTCGCAGCACGGCGATCTCCCGCATCTCGGCGGCAACTCCTCGAGATCTCAGAGAGGTGCTCTCCGACGCGAGACGCGGGGCGCGACGGACCGGCGCCGTGGCAGACTCGCCCCATGCCCCCGCCCTCCCGCGCCGTGCTCGTCGCGCTCGTCGTAGCGCTCTCGGCGGCGCTGCTCGGCTGCGCGGCGTCGCACGCGCGGGTGGACGCCGACGCGTCGGCGCGGGTCGACGCGGCGGGCCCCGCGGACCTCGGGAGTCCTGTGTTCGACGCGGACGTCTGCGCGCCGCAGGAGGGCACGCTCACCGTGTCGATCGTGGCCGTCACGCACGACGTCGCGCGCTGCGACTTCACGAGCTTCGACGGGGCGATGCTGCTCGACCTCCGCAATGAGGGCGTGGGTCCGGACACGGTCGTCGTGTCGCTCGATCTCTGCCCGCTCGCGGACGCCGACTGCCGCTGCGACGTGCGCGTGACGGCGCCCAACTTCGCGCATCGCTTCCATGGGCGCGCGGGTCACGCGTTCACGACGGGCGTACCCGTCCACGGCAGCGTCGGGCCTGCGCACTTCGGCTTCGCGGGGGCGCCTTCGGACGCGTTCCCCTCGGGCGAGGTCTTCTACGTCGTCGAGTCCGAGCCCGCGACCGCGCCGGCGGCGCCCGTGCCCGCGTGGTTCTTGACGCATCCCGCGTTCTGCACCGGCGGCCCTGCCCCGTGCGGCTGGTCGCGGCACGCCGTGTCCGGGATGACGTCGTTCGGCTCGATCGACGACGAGGTCGGCGTGCTGCGCGACACGAGCTTCGGCTGCAGCGAGACGCTCCGCGCGAGCTCGCTGCTCTTCGTGTGGCTGGCGTCGCCGGTGAACGCTGGCTGAGGGCGACGGGCTGCGTCGGGAGGCGTGCGGACCATTCTTACCGGCCGTGGTAATACTCGTCGCATGCGCATCACCACGAAGGGGCAGGTCACGATCCCGCAGGAGGTCCGCGAGAAGCTCGGCCTCCTCCCCAACACCGAGGTGACCTTCCGCGTCGTCGGGGGCGAGGCGCGTCTCCGCAAGGCCGGCCCCGCGGACAAGCGCGCGTCGAGAGGCGCTGGCGTCGTCGCCCGCCTGCGCAGCGCGGCCCCGTCGAACGCGCTGACGACCGACGAGATCATGGCGCTCATGCGCGGCAAGCCGTGAAGACGCTCGTCGACACGAACGTCCTGCTCGACATCATCACGCAGGACCCGAAGTGGTGCGCCTGGTCGGAGGACGCGCTCCACGAGGCGGCCGAGCGCTCGACCCTCGTCATCAACCCGTTCGTGTTCGCCGAGGTGAGTATGAAATTCGATCGCATCGAGGACGCGAACGCGGTCCTCGTGGACTTCACGCGCGAGCCGCTGCCCTTCGAGGCCGGCTTTCTCGCGGGCAAAGCCTTCCTCACATACAGGCGCCGCGGCGGCACGAAGCGCTCGCCCATGCCGGACCTCTACGTCGGGGCGCACGCCGCGGTCGCTCGGATGACGCTGCTGACGCGCGAAGCCGCGCGCTACCGCACGTACTTCCCAGCGCTGACGCTCATCGCGCCGAGCCCATAGCGCTGCGGAGATCGAGCCCGGCCGTCGGTCCAACTACGGCGCGCGCAGGCAGGCGAACCACGTCTACCTGACGGCGACCCTGGACGCGGCCGTGTGGGGCGCGGAGCTAGCCGTCGGCGATGGGCGTCGAGGCGATCGACGACCGAGCGGCGAGCGCACGCCTGC
>CAIUAC010000661.1 GCA_903896985.1 uncultured Sandaracinus sp. | reverse complement strand
CTCCGACGCGGTCGTCGCGGTCGACGGCTACGACCTGAGCGACCTCAGCGCGGAGGTCGCGCTCGCGCCGGGCGCGCACATCGCGACGGCGTCGCAAGCCGGACGCGAGCTCGCGCGCGCCAGCGTCGAGGTTGCGACCGGCCAGCACGCGAGGCTCCTGCTCGAGGTCGCGCCGCTCGTGCTCGCGGTCGCCGCCGTCCCCGACGCGCCGAGCGAGAGCGCCGAGGCGCCGCTGCTGAAGCAGTGGTGGTTCTGGACGGCCGTCGGCGGAGGCGTCGTCATCCTCGCCGTGATCGTGGGCGCGGTGATCAGCGCCAGCAGCGGTGTCGAGAACCCGATCGAGGGGAACTTTCAGCCCGGAGTCCTGCGATGGTGAGAGTCTCTTCCCGCGCGAGCCTGCCGCTCGCCCATCTGCTGCTCGGCAACGTGCTGCTCGCGCTGCCCGTGCTCGCGCTGACCCTGCTCGCGGGCTGCACGACCTCGCGCACCGAGGTCATCCTCGTCGTCGACACCGACCTGCGCGGCACAGGCGGCATCGACAACCTCAGCGTCGAGGTCACCACCCCCGCGGGCGCGACGACGACCTCGCTCGCGACGCTCGGCCCAGGGCAGCCGGCCCTGCCGCGCACGCTCGGCTTGGTGCACGAGGACGGCGCGCTCGGCCCCTACAGCGTGCACGTCGTCGGCAAGACCGGCGCGGCGGTGCGCGTCACGCGCGACGTGCGCTTCACGTTCCAAGAGGGGCGCACGCTGATGCTGCGCATCGACCTCGTCGCCTCGTGCGAGAGCGCGCGCTGCGGCAGCGGACAGACCTGCGCCGCGGGCGCCTGTCGCTCGATCGACCTCGCGCCCTCGGAGCTGACCGAGTGGACCGGGACGCCCCCGGCGCTCGTGCTCGACGGCGCCGTGCCGCCGCTCGACGCGGGTGACCGCGACCTGGGGACACCCTTGGACGCGGGCGCGGACGACGCTGGCCCCGCCGACTCTGGCCCCGCGGACGCAGGACCGACCGACGCTGGCCCCGCCGACGCCGGCCCCATCGACGCTGGCCCCGCCGACGCCGGCCCCATCGACGCTGGCCCCATCGACGCCGGCCCCATCGACGCTGGCCCCCCGGACGCTGGCCCCATCGACGCTGGCCCCATCGACGCTGGCCCCATCGACGCTGGCCCGCCCGACGCCGGCCCAGTCGACGCCGGGATCGACGCGTGCTTCCCCTCGTCCGAGGTCTGCAACGGCCTCGACGACGACTGCAACGGGACCATCGACGACGGCTTCAACCTCGCGACCGATGTGCTGAACTGCGGCGCCTGCGGCCACGCCTGCAACTTCCAGAACTCGACGGGCACCTGCAGGTTCGGCGTCTGCAGAGTCAGCGCCTGCTCGATGGGCTTCTCCGACTGCAACAGGAACGGCGACGACGGCTGCGAGGTCGACCTCGTCAACGACCGCACGAGCTGCGGCTTCTGCGGCAACGCCTGCTCGTCCACCCGAAATTGCTGCTTCTCGATGTGCTCACGGACCTGCCCCTGAGGTCCGCTCCGGCGCGCGGGTGTGGGTCACCGCGCGCCGACCGCGCTCACTCGGGGTAGTGCTTCTCGGCGCAGTCGTCGCAGAGCCCGTGGCTGAACTGCGCGTCGGTGTGCGTGCAGATGTACGCCTCGATCCGGTCCCAGTACCCCGTGTCGTTGCGGATCTTCTTGCAGAACATACAGATGGGCAGCAGCCCGTTCAGCGTCTTGACGTCGAGCAGCGCCTGCCGAAGCTCCACGACGAGCGCCTGGTTCTCGGCGAGCGCGGCCTTCAGCCCGAGCTCAGCCGCCTTGCGCTCGCGGAGGTCGCGCGTGACCCCGAGCAGCTCGGCGAAGGTGCCGTCGGCCGCCATCACCGGCAGGGCCATCACGTCGGTCCAGAACGTCGAGCCGTCCTTGCACAGGTACTCGTACTCGCCGCGGAAGGTCTCCGGCGTGCGCCCCGCCTGGACGTCCGCGTAGAGCTTGGCGAAGTAGGCGAGGCAGACGGCCTGGGACGCCGGCGTCAGGATCTGGTCGAGCGTCTGCCGCATCGCCTCCTCGGGCGTGAAGCCGCGGACGGTCTCGACCGACGGGCTGACGTAGGTGATCGAGCCATCGAGGGCCATCGTCCACACGACGTCCTTGGCGTTCTCCGCGAGCAGTCGGTGGCGCTCCTCGCTGAGGCGCAGCCGCTCGTCGAGGCGCTTGCTCTCGCTGACGTCGACGAGCGCGACGAGCGCGTCGTACTCGCGGACGGTGACGTCGAGGCGCATGGCGCGGCGCGCCCCAGCGGCGTCGGTCAGCGTCAGCGCGGTCGGCACCGCCTCGACGCGCCCCTGCCGAGGCTGAGCGAGCACGGCGCCCCACCAGGCGAGCAGCGCGGCGCGGGCGGGCTCCTCGGACACGGCGCGCGCGAGCCAATCCGACAGCGTCGGGTGCTCCTGCGGCGAGCCGCCGAGGGTGCGCGTGAAGCTCCCGTTGACGAAGAGGAGCCTCGCCTCAGCGTCGAGCGAGAGGACGAACAGCGGCACGGGAACGTCGTCGAGGAGCGTGTACATCTCGTCCTTCGCCGGTCGCGCTCGCCCGGGCTCGCAGGGGGTCGTCCGCGGGAAGATACGGCAGTCCGCACGGAAGCTTGAACCGTAGTGACTCGCTTCGGGCTTCGACCGGAGCGCAGCTCGACCCCCTGCCGAGGCGTGCCTCGAAACGCAAAGACGCAGCTCGACCCCGCGCCGAGGCGTGCCTCGAACCGCAAAAACGCAGCTCGACCCCCTGCCGAGGCGTGCCTCGAAACGCCGAAACGCAGCTCGACCCCCTGCCGAGGGGTGCCTCGAAACGCAAAAACGCAGCTTGGCTGCGTTCCGAGGCGTGCCACGAAGCGCAAAAACGCAGCTTGGCTGCGTTCCAAAGCTTGCGACTACCGCGCGGCCGACGGTCGAGCTGTGTTCCAAAGCTTGCGACTACCCTCGACGCGGGGGTCGAGCTGTGTTCCAAAGCTTGCGACTACCCTCGACGCGGGGGTCGAGCTGCGTTCCGACGCTTGCGACCACCGCGCGGCCGGGGGTCGAGCTGCGGTCCGGCGGAGGCGCCTACCGCGCGGCCGACGGTCGAGCTGCGCTCGGAGGCGGGAAGCGGGCGCTTTTCGAGGTTTGGGCGGCCGAGGAGGGCTCGCGTCTGGT
>CAIUAC010000660.1 GCA_903896985.1 uncultured Sandaracinus sp. | reverse complement strand
TGCCTGCGCTCGTCGCGGCGCCGCGCTCGAGCGCGCGCTGTTCGGTGCTCCCGCGCGTGACGCGCGTGAGGTCCTCGCCGGCGAGCGACGCGACGGGTGCCTGCCGTGCGCCCTCGCTCGGATCGCGCGCCGCGACGGGCCTGCGCTCAGGATGCGCGCCTTCTCCGGAGGCGAGGAACGGCACCTCGCCCGGATGCGGCGTCGCGCGCCGATCCTCGCGCGTCGCTTGATCGTCAGCGGTGCGAATGCGCTGCATCTGCGCGACGCCGACCGCGTTCAAGATGCTGTCTTGCTGCGTGAGCGCGTCCGCGCGGGGGAAGAGCAGGATCGCCGCCGCGCCGAAGCCGTCGCCGCCCTCGCCGCGCTCGAGCGCGTCGATGTTCTGCGCCGAGAGGCCGCCGCCGGGGATCAGTCGCTCGGCGTCGCTCGGTCGCGCGCCGTGCGGGTCCACGCTCGGCTCGCGCGGCAGCGCGCCCGTCACCGCGAGCGTGACCTCGAAGCCGCGCGGCGCGCGAAACGGCGACGGCGGCAGGCGCAGCGCGATGAGCGCGACCGACAGATGCACGCCCAGCGAGAGCGCGATGCCGACCCAGCCGGGGAAGCGCGTCGCGCGTTCTCGCGTGCTCACCGACAGTGCCGCGACCGCTTGCGACATCGCTCCCTAGTGTACGGGAGCGCGTCAGTCGGTCGAGGCGCGGCGCCTATCGCTTCGGCTTCTTGGTGGGCTTGTCGGCGTCGGGCTTGGTGCCCGTCGTCCCGGCTTGCTTCTTCGCGAGCGCGACCAACGCCGCCTCCTTTTCGGGAGTCCAGCGCGCGTACTCGGGAAGCTCGATCGGCGCTCCCTTGAAGACGCGCCAGCACAGCGCGAGGCCGACCATGAACAGCGCGAGCGACGCGTAGTGCGCCGGCGTCAGCCCGAAGTAGCGCGGGTCGGCGTGGTCGCCTAGCTCCGCCGGGCTCGCGCGCAGGAAGTCGAAGCCGAAGCGCACCGGCGCGTAGACGGTCGGAATCACCGCGAGGAAGAAACCGCGCGGCAGCTTCTTGTACTGCAGCCACCAGAGCACCGGCAGCACAGCGGCGCACCAGAGCACCTCGTAGAGCCCGAGATCGTGGCGCGGCTGATAGGGCGGGTAGCCGACCTGGTAGTCCGCGACGGCGAGGAAGAAATTGGTGACGACGCCCGGGTGATCGTGGACGACGAAGCAGCCGGTTCGGCCGAAGATCCAGCCGAACGGAAACGCCCACATCACGACGTCGGTCACGGCGATCAGCGGCACCTTGCGGCGGAACTTCCACACGAGGGCGCCGATCGTCGCGCCGGTGAAGCCGCCGAAGGACGAGAGCCCCGCCCAGAGCTTGAGCGTGTAGGGGAAGCGAATGCCGTCCTCGGCGTAGCGCCAGAAGGTGCCGTTGACGATCTGGTGATAGTCGTCCGCGACCTGGTCCGGGTGGTAGGCGAAGGCGTCGAGCACGTGCCCCGCGACGAAGCCGCCGACGAGGATGTGCGCGACGAGGTCCGCGTAGACGAGCGGGTCGAGGCCGACCTGCTTCGCGCGGCGCTCACCGAGGCGATAGCCGACCATCACGCCCGTCGCGACGAGCAGACCGAACGGCTGGATCGGCAGGTGGTGGCCACCCGGCAAGGGGATCATCCACGCTTCGGCGCGGAACCAGGGAATGAAGAGGAGAACGCTCACGGGGCCGGAAGCTAGTCGCTCCGCGTCCGCATGGCCACCCAGCGCGATCCTGTGTAGCTTGCCCGCGATGCCCAAAGCCAAGGTGACCAAGCAGGCTCAGCGCGCGAAGGACGTCCACGCGCGCCTCTCGACGATGCTCCCGAAGCCGCCCTGCGAGCTCGACTTCGAGAATCCTTGGCAGCTGCTCGTCGCGACGATCTTGAGCGCGCAGAGCACAGACAAGATGATCAACAAGCTCACGCCCGCGCTCTTCGCACGCTGGCCGACGCCCGCCGCGCTCGCCGCCGCGTCGCAAGAGGAGGTCGAGGAGGCGGTGCGGCAGAGCGGCTTCTTCCGCAACAAAGCGAAGGCGATCCGCGGCGCCGCCGCGCTGATCGCGGAGCGCTTCGGTGGAGAGGTCCCGCGCACCGTCGAGGAGCTGACGTCCTTGCCCGGCGTCGCGCGCAAGACCGCCAACGTCGTGCTCGGCAACGCGTATCGCATCGCCTTCGGCATCGCCGTCGACACGCACGTCGGCCGCGTCGCGCGCCGCCTCGAGCTGAGCGAGCACGACGACCCGGAGAAAGTGGAGCGCGACCTGATGGCGGTCTTTCCGAAAGAAGAGTGGATCGACACGAGTCATCGGCTCGTGCTGCACGGACGCTACGTGTGCCTCGCGCGCAAGCCCCGCTGCGCCGAGTGCCCGATCGCGGAGCTCTGTCCGAGCCTCGAGGGAGAGCTCCCCG
>CAIUAC010000659.1 GCA_903896985.1 uncultured Sandaracinus sp. | reverse complement strand
TTCGGACAGAGCGCGGCGACCGCGACCTTCTCAGGGCGCTCTACGTTCGCCGGAGGCAGGACCGAGTCCGGCCCGCCCGCCAAGGACCCTCCGACCTGCGCAGGCGGCGCGAACGCGGCCATCTCGTTCTCGGTGACCGGCCAGCGCCGCTTCTTGCCCTGCAGGTACGCGCCGATCGACCGCGCCGCGCGGCGGCCGGCGCCCATCGCGAGGATCACCGTCGCGCCGCCGGTCACGATGTCACCGCCCGCGAACACGCCCGGCAGCGAGGTGCACTGCGTCTTGCCGTCGTCGGCGACGATGTTGCCCCACTTGTTGAGCGCGAGCCCCGGCGTCGACTGCGTGATGATCGGGTTCGCCTTGGTGCCGAGCGCGTAGATGACCGTGTCGCACTCGAGGTCCTTGAAGTTGCCGGTCGCGATGGGCTTTCTGCGCCCCTTCTCGTCCGGGTCGCCGAGGACCATCTCCTCGACCTTCATGCCGCGCACGTTGCCGTCAGCGTCGACGTAGATCTCGACGGGCGCGTGCAAGAAGAAGAACTCGATGCCCTCCTCCTTCGCGTGCCGCAGCTCCTCGATGCGCGCGGGAGCCTCCGCCTCGCTGCGCCGGTACACGCAGCGCACGGTCTCGGTCCCGAGGCGCTTGGCGACGCGGAGGCAGTCCATCGCGGTGTTGCCCGCGCCGATGACGACGGCGCTCTTGCCGATGGAGACGGGCGTGTCCTGGAGCGGAAACTGATCGCCGCCCATCAGGTTCACGCGCGTCAGGAATTCGTTGGCCGAATACACCTGACCTGCGAACTCCCCCGGGATGCCGAGGAACGCCGGAGCGCCCGCGCCGACGCCGAGGAACACCGCGTCGTAGCCGCGGTCGTTCAGCAATTGACGCACCGTGAACGTCTTGCCGATGACCTTGTTGATCTCGATCTTCACGCCGAGATCCGTGAGGCGCTTGACCTCGCGATCGATGATCTCGCGCGGCAGGCGGAACGACGGAATCCCATACCGCAGTACGCCACCGACGACGTGCAGGGCCTCGTAGACCGTGACGTCCGCGCCGAACTTCACGAGGTCCGCAGCCGCCGCCAAGCCCGCCGGGCCCGAGCCGCAGATCGCGACCTTGCCGAGCTTGTCCGCCTCCGCGAACAACGGCGGGATGACCGGCTTCGGCTTCGCGTTGTCACCGACGAAGCGCTCGAGCCGACCGATGCCGACCGACTCGACCTTCTTGGCGATGATGCACTGCGCCTCGCACTGCGACTCCTGCGGACACACGCGCCCGCAGACGGACGGGAAGATCGACGCCTCGTTGATCACGTCGAGCGCGCCCTCGAGGTCGCGCACGAGCACGTGCCGGATGAAGCGCGGGATGTCGATCGCGACGGGGCAGCCCGCGATGCACGTCGGCTTCGCGCACTGAATGCAGCGCTCCGCCTCGCCGAGGGCGTCCTGCAGCGTGTAGCCGAGGTTGACCTCCTTGAAGTTGCGCGAGCGCTCGACGTGATCGCGCTCGGGCATCTTCGCCTGATGGGGCGTGAGCTCTCGGATCTTCTTGTAGTTGCGCTTCTCCTGGACGAAGAGCTGCTTCTCGAGATCACAGACGTGCGCGTAGTCCGCCGTCGCCGTGCTCTCTTCCTTCTTGAAGCGGCGCTGGCGCGCGATCAGCTCCTTGAAGTCGACCTGATGTCCGTTGAAGTCCGGCCCGTCGACGCAGGCGAACTTCACCTCTTTGCCGACGGTGACGCGGCACGAGCCGCACATCCCGGTGCCGTCCACCATGATGGCGTTGAGCGAGACCATCGTCTTGACCGCGAAGGGCGCGGTCGTCTCGACGCACGCGTTCATCATCGGCAGCGGCCCGATCGCGATGGCGAGGTCGGGCTTGCTCCTCTTGCAAAGCTCCTCGAGCGCCTTCGTCACGAAGCCCGCGGTGCCGTAGCTGCCGTCATCCGTGCAGACGATCAGCTCGTCGCAGTACTCGCGGAATCGCTCTTCCCAGAAGACGAGCCCCTTGTTGCGAAAGCCGATGATCCCCGTGACGCGATTGCCCGCCTGCTTGAAGGCGCGCAGCTGCGGGAAGACCGGCGCGACGCCGAGCCCACCGCCGACGAGCACGACGTGACCGACCTTCTCGACGTGCTGCGGCAACCCGAGCGGCCCGACGAAGTCCTCGAAGGAGTCGCCCTCGGCGTAGTCGTCCATCATCTGGCGCGTCGTCTTGCCGAGCGCCTGGATGACCAGCGTAACCGTGCCGCGGTCCCGGTCGTAGTCCGCGATCGTGAGCGGGATGCGCTCCGCGCCGTTCGCGAGGCGCGTCATCACGAAGTGGCCGGGCTCCGCCGCGCTCGCGACGTCGGGGGCGTGGACGTCCCAGAGGAACGTGGTGTCGGAGAACGCCTCGCGCCGAACGATCTTGTACATCGGAGACCTACCCTCAGTGGGAGTTGCGGATCTGACGAGCCCGCCGGAAGTACCGTCGCGGCCCGTTCACGTCAAGGACGGCCGACGCCCCCGAGCAAAAACGTGCGCGCGGTGCCGACGAAGAAGGTCAGCGCGGCCTCGAGGTGCTCGATCGCCATGGGGGAAATGGCCTCCCCGAGCTCGAACCGCTCGCCCCGGATCGCGAGCACCCAGGCCGGCGGCGGCTCCCCCGCGATGCTGCGGTGCGTCTCGAGCACGGCGGCGGGCGAGAGCGCGTGGCTGCTGAAGCTCTCGTCGCGGCGCGCGCGCACGGGCGCGTATTCGTACGGGGCCTCCGCGCGGACGCTCGCGTCGACGAACACGACCTGCCGTCGCCCCGCGAGGTCGAGGGCGTGCTCGATCTGCAGCTGATAGTCGCAGAGCAGCTCGATCTGCCCCGCCGCGACCTCCGCCTCGAGCAGCACGAGCGCGCGCTCGACGAAGAGCGCGCCGAGCGCGTCGTCGCCTCGCGAGGGATTGCCCACGGCGAGCACGAGCAGCGGCGCCGGCACGGCGCTCAAGACTCGCCGCGTCGGACCAGCTGATCGACGCAGACTCCATCGGCGTCGACGAACTCGACGACGAGCGGCATCTTGCCGAGCGCGTGAGTCGCGCACGACAGGCACGGATCGAACGCGCGAATGGCCACCTCGATGTGGTTGAGGAGCCCTTCCGTCGGCTCCTTTCCGTCGAGGTATTGGCGCGCGACCTGCCGAATCGCCTCGTTCATCGCTTGATTGTTGTGAGTCGTGGCGACGATCAAATGGCACATCGTCACGAGGTCCTCGGAGTCCACCTCGTAGTGATGAATCAGCGTGCCGCGAGGCGCCTCGATGATCCCGACTCCCTCGCGGGCCCGCGGCCCCGTCGAGACGAGGTCATCCCCCTGGAGGTCCTCGTCGTGCAGGAGCCGCTCGATCACCTCCGCCGCGTGCAGCAATTCGATCATGCGGGTCCAGTGAAACGCGAGCGGCGCGTGGATCAGCTGCCCGGGTGAGCTCGCGACGAACTCCTGCCTCGCCGCCTCGGCGAACGGAGTGTTGATGAAGTCGCAGTTCTGGATACGCGCGAGGGGGCCCACCTTGTACCAGCCGTGCTCCGGCCCGAGCGAGCCGATGAAGGGGAACTTCATGTAGCTCCAGGAGCGCACGTTCTCCTTGAGCTGCGAGTGATACGCCTGCGCGTCCAGGCCCTCGAAGAGGAT
>CAIUAC010000658.1 GCA_903896985.1 uncultured Sandaracinus sp. | reverse complement strand
CGCCATCGACCTCGAGTTCACGCGGGAGACGCTCAAGGCGGTGCTGCCCGCGCCGGAGCACGCCGTCAGCGTCGAGGACATCCAGACGGCGACCTGCAAGTACTTCGCGATTCGCCTCGCGGATCTGAAGTCGCACCGCCGCCATCGCGCGGTCTCGTATCCGCGCATGGTGGCGATGTACCTGTGCCGGCAGCGCCTCGGGACGAGCTATCCGCAGCTCGGGGAGCTCTTCGGCGGCAAGGACCACACGACGGTGCTCAGCGCCGTCAACAAGATCGGGGGCCTGATGAAGAACGAGGACCCGAAGCTCCGCAGCGAGATCGACGCCATCGAGCGCAAGCTCGGGCTCTGAGAGCGGACGATGGTGCAGTGCGACTCAGCGGGCGTGCGAGAGCGCGCCCGTCGTCGTTCCGTCAGCGCAGCGTCGGAGCGGCGCGTCGTCGCGCGGGCGCGGTTCCAGCGGCCAATCCGGGGCGCTCGGACTGAACACTTGCGCGGATCGCACGGTTTTTCTATAAGGTGTGGCCCCTGTGGGCTGACGGTGGATGAAGGGTCCGATCTAGGAGGGGACTCGCTTGTGGAGAACTGCTCCCCAATCGCTCCCCCCCTCGCTCCCCAGGGCGCGGCGACGAGTGTCCGAATGATCCCGCGAAGATGGCCGGATCTATCCACAATCCACAGGCGTTAAGAAGAAGACGAAAGAGAAAGATCTAATAGATCGATCCTTCCTGCCTGTGAGCAGGGGATATCTTTCGAAGCCGACCCGAGCGAGGAACGAAGACGATGGAGCTCACGATCAGCAAGAAGAACTTCCTGCGCGGCTTGGCGCGTACTCACGCCGTCGCGGACAGGAAGAGCTCGATGCCCATCCTGTCGAACATCCTGATCTCGACGGATGGTCCCGGGACGCTGCGCTTCGCCGCGACGGATCTCTATCTCGCGGTCAGCGCGACCGCCGAGGCGAAGGTGACGAAGGGCGGCACCGTCGCGGTCGGGGCGCGTACGCTCTTCGACATCGTGAAGAACCTGCCCGAGGGCGAGGTGACGCTGACGGTCGGGGCGAACCACGCCGCAGAGATCCGCTGCGGCAAGGCCCGCTACAAGGTCCCGGGCATGCCCGGCGAGGACTTCCCGGCGCTACCGAGCCCGGGCGAGACCAAGCTGATCGACCTCGACGTCGAGGTGCTCGGGGAGCTGATCGCGCGCACGCAGTACTCGATGTCGACCGACGACACGCGCCCGCACCTCGCCGGCACGCTCTTCGAGGGCGACGGCAAGATGGCGCGCATGGTCACCACGGACGGCCACCGCCTCAGCAAGGCCGAGCGCAAGCTGGACGGGGCCATGCTCAACTTCACGATGCTCGTGCCTAAGAAGGGCGTTGACGAGCTGCGGCGGCTCATCGAGGACGCCAAGCTCGACCGCGCGAAGGGCGACGACACCCCGCTCGTCATCGGCATCGGTCAGGCGGGCGGCAACGCGTTCTTCCGGCGCGAGGGCGTGCAGCTCTCCGTGAAGCTCGCGGACGAGCAGTTCCCGCCCTACGCGAAGGTGATCCCCCAGCAGCAGGAGAAGCGCGTGATCATCGCGCGCGGGCCGCTGATGGAGGCGCTGAAGCGCATCGCGCTCGTCGCGAGCGACAAGTCGGGCGGCGTTCGGCTCGCGGTCGAGCCGGGCAAGCTGAAGATCACGAGCGAGAACCCGGACGTCGGCGAGGGCTCGGACGAGCTCGACGTGGACTACGCCGGCAAGCCGCTGACCGTCGGCTTCAACGCGAAGTACCTGCTCGACGTGCTCGGCGCGCTGCCGGACGACGAGGTCGCGCTGGAGCTCTCCGGGGAGCTCGATCCCGGCGTCATCAAGCCCGCGCAGCACGATGGCTTCGTCGGCGTGATCATGCCGATGCGGATCTGAGCGGTCGGAATCAGCGATGGAGCCGGGCGGCATGACTGAGCCGACTGGCGTCCCCGCGTCGCCGCGTGCGCTGCGTTCAGCGCTGCGGATCACGGCGCTCGAGGTGCGCGGGTTTCGGAACCTCGCGCCCCTCGTGCTCGAGCCGGGCGCGCGCTTTCAGGTGATCTCCGGGGACAACGGCGCGGGGAAGTCGTCGCTGCTCGAGGCGATCGACTACCTCGCGCGGCTCGAGAGCTTTCGCGGCGCGCGCACCGAGGACCTGCTGCAGCAGGGAGTCGACGCGCAGCCGTCGGCGCAGGCGTCGCTCGGGATGCGTGTCGTCGGGGACCTCGCGCCTCGGACCTTTCGTGTCGCGCTCGAGGCTGGGCGTCCGCGGGTGCTCTCGCTCGACGGCAAGAAGCCGCGCTCCATCGCCGCCTGGCACGCCTCGGCGCGCGTGGTGTTGTTTCACCCGGGCGACGTCGAGCTGCCCTCTGGCGGGCCTGAGCCGCGTCGGGCGCTCCTCGACCGCGTGCTCTCGCAGCTCGACCCGACGTACGCGTCGATGGCGGCGGCGTACCTGAAGGCGCTGCGCTCGAGGAACCGCCTGCTGCGCGCGGAGCGCCCTGACCGACGCGCGATCACGGCGTTCGACGAGCTGCTGGCCTCCGCCGGGGCTGTGATCGGAGAGTCCCGCGCGCGCCTCGTCGACGGCCTCGCGCCCCTCGCCGCGGAGGCGTTCGCCGAGCTACACGGCGGGACGCTCGCGCTCACCGTCGCCTACCGTCCGCGGGTCGAGCCGGGGATCGAGCACCTGCGCGCTGCCCTCACGCGCTCCCTCGACAAGGACCTCGCGCGTGGGTTCACGGCGGAGGGGCCGCACGCCGACGAGCTCGCGCTGTTGCTCGACGACACGCTCGCGCGCCGGCACGCGTCGCAGGGTCAACATCGAGCCATCGTGCTCGCGCTCAAGGTCGCGGAGCTGCGCGTGCTCGAGGCGCGGACAGGCTGCGTGCCGTTGCTCTTGCTCGACGACGTCTCGAGCGAGCTCGATCGCGGGAAGAACCGTCGTCTTTTCGAGCTCTTGGCGCGACACACCGGCCAAGTCTTCCTGACGACGACGCACCCCGAATTCATCCTGCTCGACGCCGCCGACCGGCGCGACTACCGGATGCGCGCGGGCCGCCTCGAGTAGCGCTTGCAGCTTTCTCGTAACACCGCCGCGTGGCTCCGCGTCTGACTGGCCTTCCCGCGAAGGTTGGCCATGACACGGATCTCCCTCAAGCGTCTTCAAGCGAGCAAGATCAGGCTTCTAGAGCAGCGCGCCCCCAAGGCGCTGTCTGCTGATGCCCCCCACGCGGTGGTGATCGGCTCGGGTTTCGGCGGGTTGGCCGCAGCGATTCGCCTGGGTGTGCGGGGCTATCGCGTCACCGTGCTCGAGCGCCTCGAGCAACCGGGTGGTCGGGCGCGCGTGTTCCGCGACCAGGGGTTCACGTTCGACGCAGGGCCCACCGTGGTCACGGCGCCGTTTCTCTTCGAAGAGCTGTGGAAGCTCTGTGGCAAACGCCTCGAGGACGACGTCGACCTGCGCCCGGTGACTCCCTTCTATCGGATTCGCTTCGATGATGGCGATGTGTTCGATTACACCGGCTCGTATACCCAGATGCGAGACGAGGTATCGCGCCTCTCGCCGGGGGACGTCGAGGGCTACGAGCAGTTCGTCGTGCAGAGCGAGAAGATCTTCCGGGTGGGCTTCGAGAAGCTCGCCCACGCGCCCTTCACGCATGTGTGGGATATGGCGCGGATCATCCCGGAGATGATGAAGCTCGAGTCGTTTCGGACGGTCTACGGGCTCGTCTCGAAGTACGTCAAGAGCGAGAAGCTCCGGCAGATCATGAGCTTTCATCCGCTGCTGGTCGGCGGAAATCCCTTCTCGACGACGAGCATCTACACGCTGATCGCGTTCCTCGAGCGCAAGTGGGGAGTGCACTTCCCGATCGGTGGGACGGGCGTCCTCGTGCAGGGGATGGTCGGGCTGATCGAGGGAGTCGGCGGGACCGTGCGGTGCAACGCCGAGGTAGCCGAGATCACGGTGGCGCCTCACGGTGAGGAGAATGGCCGCGTGACCGGAGTGCGGCTCGCGTCAGGCGAGCACGTGAAGGCGGACCTCGTCGTGTCCGACGCGGACGCAGGTTGGACCTATCGACACCTGCTCGCGCCTGAGCATCGCAAGCGCTGGACCGATGAGCGCATCGAGAGCCTGCGCTATTCGATGGGACTCTTCGTGTGGTACTTCGGCACGAAGAAGAAGTACGAGAAGGTCGCGCACCACACGATCTTGCTCGGACCGCGCTACGAAGAGCTGCTCGAGGACATCTTCGAGAAGAAGATCCTCGCGGAGGACTTCTCGCTCTACCTGCATCGCCCGACTGCCACGGATCCCGCGATGGCGCCCGAGGGCTGTGACGCGTTCTACGTGCTCTCGCCGGTCCCGCACCTCGAGAGTGGCACTGATTGGGCGGTGGAGGGCGAGCGCTATCGGCGCAAGATCTCCCAGTACCTCTCCGACACTCTGCTGCCGGGCGTGGAGGAGAACCTAGTCACCTCGCGCTTCCTGACGCCGCAGGCGTTTCACGACGACTATCGCTCGCTGAAGGGCGCGGCGTTCAGCGTCGAGCCCGTGCTGCTGCAGAGCGCGTTCTTCCGGCCGCACAACCAGAGTGAGGATGTGGAGGGCCTGTATCTCGTCGGCGCAGGCACGCACCCCGGAGCCGGCTTGCCTGGCGTGTTGTCGTCGGCGCGCGTGCTCGACTCGATCGTCCCCGAGCCGAGCGAGGTGCGGGCGCGTGCGCGGGGCTGAGGTGTTGCGCCCGGCCGACGTGGCGCACTGTCAGCAGGTGCTGCGGGCAGGCTCGAAGAGCTTTCACGCGGCGGGCTTGCTCCTGCCGCGGCGCGTGCGCCCGCCGATCGCCGCGCTCTATGCCTTCTGTCGAGTGGCGGATGACGCGGTGGACCTGGTGGAGTCCGGCAGCAAGGCGGCCGCGGTAGAGCGCCTCGCGCGCCGACTGGAGCTGGCCTATGCCGGGACTCCAGAGGAGCACCCGGTCGACCGAGCGTTCAGCGCGACCGTCCGCGAGTATGGGATACCGCGCGCGCTCCCGGAGGCGCTGATCGAGGGGTTTCGCTGGGACGTGGAGAATCGACGCTACGAGTCTTTCTCGGAAGTCGTGGCGTATTCGGCGCGCGTCGCCGCGACGGTCGGCGTGATGATGACGCTGCTGATGGGCGAGCGGGCGCCGCACGTCCTCGCGCGTGCGTGTGAGCTCGGGGTCGCGATGCAGCTGACGAACATCGCGCGCGACGTCGGTGAGGACGCCCGCGAGGGGCGCCTCTATCTCCCGCTCGAGTGGCTTCGACGGGAAGGCGTCGACCCGGACGAGTTCCTCGCCAATCCCGTGTACGACCCGCGGATTGGGCGCGTGGTGCGTAGACTGCTCTCGCGCGCGGAGCATCTCTATGCCGGCGCGGACCAGGGGATTGGGCTGCTGCCGCGGGATGTGCGGACCGCGATGCGCGCCGCGCGGCTCGTCTACTCCGATATCGGCCGTGAGATCAGCGAGGCCGACTGGGACTCCGTGTCGACGCGCGCCCACACGAGCACGCTGCGTAAGTTCGTCTTGCTGACTCGCGCGCTCCCGGCAGCCCTCACCCCGACGCTGCCCTTTCGCTCGGCACCGCCGTTGCGCGAGGTGCGCTTCTTGATCGACTCCGTAGACCAGGAGGAACCCTCATGAAGACCTCTCCGAACGGCGGCGCGCGTCCCCTCGTCCGCGCCCATCTCAGCCTCGCCAGGACGCAGACTCCTGCGCAGGCGCCAGCCACCTCGCGAGTCGAGCGCGCCCTCACGGACGCGGTCGAACGCATGACGGCGACAGGGTGCCCGCCGACGCTCGCGGCGGCGCTCAGATACTCTGTGTTCCCGGGCGGGAGTCGGCTGCGGCCGACCCTCTGTCTCGCCGTGGCGCGAGCCTGTGGGGATATCCATCCGACGGCGACCGATGCCGCCGCCGCGGCGCTGGAGCTGCTGCACTGTGCGTCGCTCGTTCACGACGATCTGCCGGCCTTCGACGACTCGCCGTTGCGCCGCGGACGCCCGTCGGTGCACGCGGCCTTCGGTGAGGCGATCGCGGTGCTCAGCGGCGATGCCCTGCTGATCGGGGCCTTCGAGGCGCTCGCGCTCGGGGCCGACGCAGCCCCGGGAGTCTTGGCGCCCCTGACTCGCGTGCTCGCGCGCGCGGCCGGCTCTCCCTTTGGGATGTGCAGCGGCCAAGCGTGGGAGAGCGAAGACGACGTCGACCTCGCGCGCTATCACCGCGCCAAGACGGCGAGCATGTTCGAGGCCGCGACGATGGCGGGCGCGCTCTCTGCGGGTGCAAACCCGGAGGCTTGGCGCGAGCTGGGTCGGGCGATCGGCGAAGCTTATCAAGTGGCCGACGACATCCGGGACCGCGTAGGCGCCGCGGGGCTCGGCAAGCCGCTCGGGCGGGACGAGGCGAAGGACCGCCCGAGCGCGGTGCGCGCGTTTGGGCTCGAGGACGCGAGGCGGCTGCTCGGACAACACGCGGCGCGCGCGGCGGCGAGCATCCCCGACTGCGCCGGTCGGGAGGAGCTCGTCGAGCGGATCGCGCAGATGCTGCGCGCCTTCTCTTGAGGAACGAGGAACGTCGATGACGATGAAGCAGCACACGACCAAGGTGAGCGGGGCGCGCGGCGCCGAGAAGGCGCGAGTCCCGTCGGCGTTCGACGGGATTGCTGCCACCTACGACCTCCTGACCGGGATGAACCCGGGCTACTCGAAGCATCTGCGCTGGAGCGCAGAGCGCCTCGCGGCACCGGCCGAGGGACGGATCCTCGACCTCTGCTGCGGCACCGGCTTGTCGACCCGCGCGGTCGTCGACGCCTATCCGCGCGCGACGGTCGTCGGGCTCGACGCGTCGGAGGGGATGCTGGCCAAGGCCCGCCGAAAGCCCGCGCTCGCTGGCGTGGAGTTCGTCCTCGGGGACGCGACGGACCCTGTCGCCGCTGGCGTCACTGGCCCCTTCGACGCGATCCTGATGGCCTATGGGATTCGCAACGTCCCTGAGCCCGACCGCTGCATCGACAACCTCTTCGCGCTGCTGCGCCCCGGCGGGACGCTCTGCTTTCACGAATACTCGGTCGCCGAGCAGAGGCGCACTCAGCTGCTCTGGAACGTCGTCGCGAGCACCGTGATCATCCCCGGCGGGATGCTCACCGCGCGCTCGACCGACATCTACAAATACCTGCGGCAGAGCGTCAACGAGTTCGACGGTGTGCGGGTGTTCGAACGGCGCTTGCGCGCGCATGGCTTCGTCGACGTGCACACCGAGCCGATGGACGGCTGGCAGCGGGGCATCGTGCACAGCTTTCTCGCGAGGCGGCCTTGAACCTCTGGGGCCGGTCGGCGGCAGGCAGTCGGCGGGCGAGCGCGCAGCGGCGGATCAGCGGCGAGCGGAGCGCCGTCGTCGTCGGGGGAGGGATCGCGGGAATCGCCGCGGCGACCGTGCTCGCCGAGCGCGGAGTGCGCGTCGTGCTCGTCGAGAAGGAGGGCTTTCTCGGCGGGCGCGCGGGCGCGTGGACTGACCACCTGAAGTCCGGCGAGGCGTTCGAGCTG
>CAIUAC010000657.1 GCA_903896985.1 uncultured Sandaracinus sp. | reverse complement strand
ATCGGCGCGACAGCGGCCACGTCGATGCGCACCGACCTACCTTCCGCCATCTTCTATTTGTGGGCGCCCGCGGGGAACTCCGGCATAGCGGCAGTGCTCGGTGCGACCGACACTGACCCGCCGCGCGCCCTCTCCGTTGCGTGGCTCGATCGCGCCACTGGGACAATGTCACGGCCGCCGCAGGAGGTGTTTCGTTCATCCACCGGCTTCGTGCAGACCCCAGGCACAATCCTCCTCGCCGATGGCGACGCGGCCATCGTGCTCCGCGTTGATGAACGTGTCGCCGATCCAGGTAGCGAGACAGAATGGCTCGTTCGCGCGGCGGCCGGCGGAACTCCGTCCAGCCTGCTACTCTCAGGGCCGCAACCGCCTACGGCGATCATCGGCCGCTTGCTGCTGTCCGACGGTCGGCAGGTAGTCACCGACTGGTCGATAGGCAGCCGGCACTTCATCGGTGGCGCCCTGTGCTCGCACGTGCCGTAGCATTGGGCGAGGAAGCTGGCGTCTAACACTACTGCGACAGCTACCGCCTGAATTTGCTCGTGAATCCAAGAATCGTCTGCGAGAAATTTCTCTTTCACACGCGAGGTGTGATCTACGTTCGGCATGCAGACCTGGAAGGACGCCGACGCGAGCCGTCGGCTGGAAGCGTACGTGGACTCTATCGGCAAGCTGCTCGGGCGCAAAGAGCGCCGAGAGGCGTTTGCGATCTACGTGATGGGCTTGCTCGGCGACGGCGAGCGCAAGAGCATCGAGCCGATCGCGGCGCGCGCCTGCGCTGATCCGAAGCTCGTGCCCGCGATGGAGGCGCGACTCGGTCACCTTCTGAACGACTCTCCGTGGAGCGATGCGCAGGTGCGAGCGTATTCGGCCGAGCACGCGATTGACGCGATCACGAAGAACGAGCCGGTGCTCAACTGGATCGTCGACGACACGGGCATGCTCAAGCAGGGCGAGCACTCGGTCGGCGTGCAGCGTCAGTACACGGGCTCTGCGGGCAAAACGACGAATTGCCAGATCGCGGTGAGTCTGAGTGTGGCGACACGCAGCGCGCATGTGCCCATCGACTTCGAGCTGTATCTGCCCGTCTCGTGGACCGACGATCCGAAGCGCCGCGCGGAGGCGCGCATTCCGAGCGACGTCGTGTTTCAGACGAAGCTGGAGTTGGCGATGCAGATGATCCGTCGCGCGGTCGCGAACGGCGTCCCGCCCGGCGTCGTGCTCGCCGACGGGGCCTATGGAAACGCCAACAAATTTCGGATGGAGCTGCGCGAACTCGGGCTCGACTACGCGCTTGCGGTGCTCTCCACGACGAAGGTCTGGAAGCTCGATCGAGCCGAGCGGATTCACGGAGACGAACTCAGCGTGAGCGAGCTCGCGACCACGCTCGTAGAGAACAACGCCTTTCGCCGCTGCACCTGGCGCGAAGGCACGAATGGCGGGCTCTCGGCGCGCTTCGCCGCGGTGCGCGTCGCCTGCGCGTACGACGACGCCTTGATTGAACCGCGTGTTCGTGAGGCGCTGTGGCTCGTCGCCGAGTGGCGCGACGGAGAGGCTGCGCCGACGCACTTCCATCTCTCGTCGCTGCCCGTGAAGCTGTCGCGACGCGCGCTGGTCCGCACGATCAAAGAACGCTACCGGACTGAGCGCGTCTACGAAGATCTCAAGGGCGAACTCGGCTTCGACCACTTCGAGGGACGACGGTGGCCTGGCTGGCATCACCACGTCACCGCCGCGCTCTGCTGCTTCCACTTCATCGCCGCCGAACTCGCGCGGCGTTTCCCCCCCTCGGCCCGACGAAAAACGCGAGACCACGCGCTCGACGTCGCGGCCTGAGAGACACTTCGCCGACTCGTTCATCACGATGCGTCTCGCCTTCGCGCGCGCCATCGCACGGTGGCTCCCGCGCTGTCCCTTCTGCCACTCACACCACTTGCCACGACCTCACGCGGAGCCTCGTGGTGGGTGAACTCGTCGCAGTAGTGCTAGGCCCGCTCGCGAGCCTTCCGAATCTCGCAAGCTTGGACCTCAGTCAGTGCAAATCGCTGGCCGACCTGAGTCCCCTCGCGAGTCTCTCCGCCCTCATGACACTAGACCTCTCTGAGTGCGAACGCCTCGCCAACGTCGCGAAACTCGCTGCGCTTCCATGCCTCGAGACACTCAAACTCGAAGGCACCGACAACATCCGCGACCTTGAACGACTGGTCGACGCGCCCGCGCTACGCGAGTTGAAGT
>CAIUAC010000656.1 GCA_903896985.1 uncultured Sandaracinus sp. | reverse complement strand
TCTTTCACCTCTATGGGGAGACGGGGCTCGACGCGCGCGGGCTGCGCGGCTTTCATCTCAAGCGCTATCTGCGCATCGCGCCGCTCTACTACGTCGCGCTCGTGCTGAACGTCGTGGGCGCGCAGCCGGTCGGGCCGCTGACTTGGACGCGCTCGCTCGAGAACCTGACGCTGACGTTCGGGCTCTTCCATCCCAATCACGCGCGGGTGCTCGGCGGCTGGTCGATCGGGATCGAGTACGTGTTCTACCTGGTGTTTCCGCTCCTCGTCTGGCTCGTGCGGCGGCGGAGCGTGCTCTACGCCGTCACGCTCGCGCTGATGGCGCTCGCGGTCGTGCATGGGATTTCGGCGCCTGTCAGCGAGTCGATCTGGGTGCGCTTCGACCGTTATGTGGAGGTGCCGAATCACGCGTTTCTGTTCCTCTGGGGCGGGGTGATCGCCGACCTCCGCAGGCGCGTCTCCGCGCGCGTCTCGAGCGCTGGCCTCTTCTTCGGGCTGACGACGCTCGTGCTGCTGTGCGCGGCGGGACAGCCGCCTTTTCAGGACCACTTCGACGTGATGGCGGGCTGGCCGCGCGTCGGGCTGCTCGTCGCCTGCTTCGTCATGGTCTTGCTCGTCGCGCTTCACGCGCCGTCCGAGGGCCTGCTGCAGCGCGCGCTCGGCTGGCTCGGGGACCACAGCTACGCGGTGTATCTGCTGCACCCGCTCGCCGTGTCGCTCGCGCTCTGGCTGGTCCCGGTCGAGCGCTCCCCGCGCGGCGTCTTCGCCCTCGCGATGGGCCTCACGCTGGTCTTCGCCGCGCTCAGTCGAGCGCTCGTCGAGCGCCCGGCGATCGCCCTGGGGAAGCGCCTCAGCGGCGGCGGCGGCGCACGCTGACGACGGCGCCGAAGGCGAGCATCGCGAGCAGCGCTTCGCCGCCCGCGTGTCCAGGCGCCGCAGCGACGCGACAGCCGCAGCCGCCGCGGTTGCTCGGGCCCGGTGCCCGTACGCTTGCATCGCCGACGCCCGCGTCGACCTCGACCGGCACCTCACGCCCGTGCCCGCGGAGCATCACGAGGAGCAGCGGATCGTCGGGGTCGTTCGTCTCGAGGAAGAGCGTCCCTGCCGCGGTCGGCTCGACCTCCGGCGCGAAGTAGACGGCCAAGCGCGTCGCGGCGTGCGGCGGGACGACGACCACGTCCGTCGCGACGTCGAAGGGCGCGGCGATCATGCGCGCGCGCACGAGGAGCGGCGCCTCGCCGTCGTTGACGAGATCGAGGTACTGCTCGCTCGTCGCGCCGATCGCGACCTCGCCGAGATCCCAGGCGGAGGGCAGCATCGCGATCGACGGCAGCGGCACGTGCACCGTCGCGTCGTCGAAGGCGACGTTGCTCCCCGAGTCCACGAGCGGGATCGCGAGGTCCGCCACGTCGTAGCTCCACGAGCGCCCGAGCAGAGACACGAAGAAGTTCGGGAAGACGTGGAGAGTGCCGTGATAGCCGAGCGTGCCCTCGGGGTGCAGCGTGACGTCCTTGGAGGGGCCGAAGTCGCTCGCGCCGACGTCGGGGAGCACGCGCGTCGTGCCGAGCTCTTCGACGATGGGATCGGCGCCCTGCACGACGATGCGGTCGCTCTGATAGTCCGTCGTCAGCTCGCCCTGCAGGTCCACGCGCACGCCGCCGCCGATGCCGGGGATCGACACGAAGCTGCCGATCGCGTCGTAGCTGAGCACCGTCGCGCGATCGGTCGCGTCGTAGATGCTGATCGGGCGCCCAGAGGTGCCGGGCAGCGCGAACGGGTCGAAGGTCGCGGTGTTGGCCATCCGGTAGTCGCCCGTGATGCGCCCGGTGCCGGGGATGTCGCCCTCCCAGCGGTAGTGGATGCCGGCGATGTCGAGGTCGATCTTCATCCGCGCGAGGAGCTCGACGCCGTAATCCATTGCGAGGCTGCCTGTCGCGAGGCGTCCGACGAGCTGTTCGCTCAGCGGGACGGGCCAAGTGCTGACGAGCGTGCCGCCGAGCGAGACCTCGGTGAAGCCGCCCATGTAGAACGCGAACCGCAGCTGCAGCGGCGAGCCGGCGGGCACCCAGCCGCTGTCGAGGTCGATCGTGTCGAAGAGCGACGCGCGATAGGTGTAGTCGACGTCCTGCGAGTCGCAGCCGACGACTCCGGTGGGGCAGATCGTCGGGAACTCCGGGGTCGGCAGCGGCAGGTCCTGCGCGAGCGCGCCGGCCGGCGCGAACAGCAGCGCCACGGTGAGCGCGCGGGCCGCCTGAGCGCGAAGAAAAGACGGCATCGCCGTCGATGCTCTCAGACGAACGCCCCTCGGGGCAAGGGCCTCGCCGCGCGCGGGTTATACGTGGCTGGGCGGAGCGTCCGGCGGGTCGTTCGCGGGGGCGTCGAGCGCGCCCGGCGAGAGGGCGATGGCGACGCGCCCGAGGAGCATCGTCCCGAGCACGAACATCAGCAGCGTGCCGGGCATGCGGGGCGTGACGCCCGCGGCGGTGAGCAGCAGCAGGGCCGCGCCGAGTTGGCGGCGCCAAGGCTCCGACGCGAGCAGCGCGAGGACCGCGACCATCACGACGAGCGTGACGGCGATCGTGTACGCGACCGGCGCAGCTTCGACCATCAGCTGCACGCGAAACGCGTAGTAGAGGAGGTCGCTGAACTGCCTGCGGAGGAGCCCGCGGAGCACGCGGAACACGAGCGAGAGGAGCGCCCCGGCGACCAGCGCGGAGCCGAGCGCGGCGCGACCGCGCGCGGTCGTCGGGTCCGGTCGGATCAGCACCGCGACGGCGACGGGCGTGGCGAGCCAAGCGATCTCGGCGACGTCCACGAGCCAGAGGCCGACGCGCTCGGCCATCGCGTGCTGATTGAGCCACGGCGCGTAGGCGCAGAACATCGCGCCGAGGCCCGCCGCGGCGCCGGCGGTGACGAGCGTCACGGCGATGCGCGCGGGGATGGGGCTCCGCCGCAGCAGCGCGCTCGTCCCGAAGAGGATGACCAGCACGAACGCCGCGCCCGTCGCGAAGATGACGAGCTGAGGCGTCGTGCGCGTGCGCGGCAGGATCGTGGAGAGCGCGATGCTCGGGAGGAACACGCCCGCGAAGCCCGCGATCGTCAGGCGATGAAAGAGGGAGCCGAAGCGCTGCCGGCGAAGCGCCTCGATGAGGATGATGCTCAGCGCGACGAGCCCCGCGACGGCCGCGAGGTTCATCGCGACGTCGCCGACCGCGAAGACGAGCTTGGTCACCGGGAGCCCCGCGCGCGGCGCGATGGCGGGCGCGGCGAGGCGGCTGACGAAGGTGTCGACGAACGAGGCGAGCGCCGCGAGCACCGCGAGCAGCGGCGCGTGCGCGAAGGGATGCCCCGCAGGCTGGCCGCGTGGAGGGCTGGAGACTGCGGGAGCCGGGGCCGGATCGGGGGGGCGTTCTTCGGTCACGCGGTGCGTGCGACCGTACGCGGCGGCTGCGGCGGGTGCAACGCCCTCGACGGGCGCCCCGCTTGCGTAGAGCCCCGCTTCGGGGGTACGCCTCCGCCCCCATGGAGCTTCGACACGACTGGACGGTCGCTGAGGTCAGCGCGATTCACGATCTTCCCATCACCGACCTCGTGCACCGCGCGCAGACGGTGCACCGCGCGCATCACGCGCCAGACAAGGTGCAGCTCTGCACGCTGCTCTCGGTGAAGACGGGCGGCTGCCCCGAGGACTGCGCGTACTGCCCGCAGAGCGCGCGGCACCGCAGCAACCTCACCGCCGAGAAGCTGCTGGGTCTCGAGGAGGTGCTCGTCGCCGCCAAGTGCGCGAAGGCGAGCGGCGCGTCCCGCTTCTGCATGGGCGCGGCTTGGCGTGACGCGAAGCACGGCGCGCAGTTCGACGAGGTGCTCGCGATGGTGCGCGGCGTCCGCGACCTCGGCATGGAGGCGTGCGCGACGCTCGGGATGCTCGACGACGAGCAGGCGAAGGCGCTCGCGGAGGCGGGGCTCACCGCCTACAACCACAACCTCGACACGAGCCGAGAATTCTATGGCTCGATCGTCACGACGCGCACCTACGACGAGCGCCTCCTGACGCTCGATCGCGTGACCAAGGCGGGCATCGGCGTCTGCTGCGGCGGCATCATCGGCATGGGCGAGAGCATCACCGACCGCTGCCGGATGCTCGTGACGCTCGCGCGCATGACGCCGCATCCGTCGAGCGTCCCGGTGAACGCGCTCGTCCCGGTCGAGGGCACGCCGCTCGAGCTCCGGCCGCCGGTCGATCCGCTCGAGCTCGTCCGCATGATCGCGACCGCGCGCATCGTGATGCCGCGCGCGATGGTGCGGCTCTCCGCCGGCCGTGAGGAGCTCTCCCGCGAGGCGCAGGTGCTGTGCTTCCTCGCCGGCGCGAACAGCATCTTCTACGGCGACAAGCTGCTGACGACGGGCAACCCCGACGTGGAAGCCGACCAGAAGCTGATGCGCGACGCGGGGCTCACCCCGCTGCGCGCGCACGAGACCTCGCTGCACGAGCACGGGCAGTCGGACACGCACGATCACGCGCCCGGTCACGCTCACGCGCACGACTGCGCGGAGTAGCCACGCTCCGTGAGGCTCGGGGCGCCGTCCGCCGGGCCGCTTCTACGACAGCCTGAGGAGAGCGCTTGCCCATGGACTTCCACGAGTCACCGAAGGTCCGCACGCTGCGTCAGGTCGTCGGTGAGTTCGTCGAGAAGGAGGTCATTCCGCTCGAGCCGCTCCTGCGCCGCGAGGGCTTCTCGGCGATGTTGCCGCGCCTCGAGAGGCTGCGCGAGAAGGCGCGTGAGACGGGGCTGTTTGCCGCGTTCATGCCCGAGGAGTGGGGCGGCGCGGGGCTGACGCTCGTCGAGTTCGCGCACATGAGCGAGGCGCTCGGGCGCAGCCCGCTCGGGCACTACGCGTTCAACTGCCAAGCGCCCGACGTCGGCAACATGGAGGTGCTGCTGCGCTACGGCACGCCTGAGCAGAAGGAGCGCTTTCTGCGTCCGCTCGTGCGCGGCGAGGTGCGCAGCTGCTTCACGATGACTGAGCCTGAGCACGCGGGCTCCAACCCCGTGTGGCTCTCGACGACCGCGAAGAAGGACGGCGAGGAGTGGGTGCTCCGTGGGCACAAGTGGTTCGCGACGGGCGCCGACGGCGCGGCGTTCGCGATCTGCATGGCGACCACGAACCCCGACGCCGAGAGGCCGCACGCGCGCGCGAGCATGGTGCTCGTGCCGACCGACACCGTCGGCTTCGAGCGCCTCGGCAACCTCTCGATCATGGGCGACCGCGGCGGCGACTGGGCGAGCCACGGCGAGGTCAGCTACGTCGACGCGCGCGTGCCGCTCTCGAATTTGCTGGGCGGCGAGGGCATGGGCTTCCTCATCGCGCAGGAGCGCCTCGGCCCCGGGCGAATCCACCACTGCATGCGCTGGGTGGGAGTCTGTGAGCGCGCGTTCGACATCCTCTGTCGGCACGCGGCGACGCGCGAGCTATCGCCCGGCAAGCCGCTCGGGACGCGTCAGATGGTGCAGCAGTGGATCGCCGAGAGCCGCGCGGAGATCCACGCCGCGCGCCTGATGGTCCTGCACGCCGCGTGGAAGATCGAGCACGAGGGCGCGTCCGCCGCGCGCGAGGAGATCGCGCTGATCAAGTTCACCGTCGCGCGCACGATGCAGCGCGTCCTCGACCGTACGCTGCAAGCGCTCGGCGGGCTCGGCATGACCGACGACACGCCGATCGCGTTCTGGTGGGCGCACGAGCGCGCAGCCCGCATCTACGACGGCGCCGACGAGGTGCACATCGAGTCCGTCGCGCGACGAATCCTCACGTCGTATGGGATGAAGAAGAGCGGCTGAGGGCGGCCATCCGTCAGAGCGCGCGGGCCTCGACACGCGCACTGAGTTCGCGCTCCTTGGGTCACGCCAGGGCTACGGAACCCGCGTCGAGCGCGCTTGCTCGAGTGCTCCGCGGACCCGCGCAGCCAGGTCCTGACTGGAGAACGGCTTTGGCAGGAAGTTCACCCCCGGATTCAGCCAGTCGTGCTGCGCGACCACCTCCGCCGTGTACCCGGAGATGAACAGTCGTCCGATGTCGGGACGGAGGCAGTGCACCTGGTCCGCGAGGTCTCGGCCGTTCATCTCCGGCATGATCACGTCTGTCACCAGCAGGTGGATCTCGCCGACGTGCTCGCGGGCGAACTGCAGGGCCTCGGTGGGGCTGACCGCTGGCAGCACGGCATAGCCCTCCTTCTGCAGGATCCGGCGCGCCGCCGACAGGACAGCGGGCTCATCGTCCACCAACAGGATGGTCTCTCGGCCCACGACGGCTCGGGACGGTGGCTGTTCGCCGGCGACGCGGGGTGCGAGTTCCGCGCTGCCAGTGTCCCTCGGCAGGAAGATGTTGAAGGTCGAACCCTTTCCCACTTCGGTGGACACGGTGATGAAGCCTTGGTTCTGCGCGACCACGCCGTACACCGTGGCCAGTCCCAGCCCGGTGCCCTTGCCTTGCGCCTTGGTGGTGAAGAACGGCTCGAAGATCCTGGCCCGCGTCTCCGGGTCCATGCCCTGGCCGCTGTCGGTCACTGACAATCGCACGTAGTCGCCAGGGAGATGGCCTGGATGAGCGGCACAATAGACCAGGTCAAAGGTGCAGTTGCCAGTCTCGATGATCACCCTGCCCACGCCGGGGATGGCATCCCGCGCGTTGACGCACAGGTTGGTCAGCACCTGATCCACCTGGGAAGGGTCCACGAGCACTGGCCAGACGCTGGTTCCCGGCTGGTGCTCGAGCGCAACGTTCTCGCCGATGAGGCGCCTGAGCATCTTGAGCAGATCCACGATGGCCGTGTCGAGGTCGAGCACCTTGGGGGCGATGGTCTGCTTGCGGGCGAACGCCAGGAGCTGCCGCGTGAGGTCCGCGGAGCGCGACGCGGCGGTCCTGATCTCCACCAGATCGGCGTAAAGGGGCAGAGACGCATCCATCTCTTCCATCGCCATATCCGTCGTGCCCAGGATCACCGCCAGCATGTTGTTGAAGTCGTGCGCCACGCCGCCCGCCAGCTGGCCTACCGACTCCATCCTCTGCGCCTGTTGGAGCTGGGCCTCCAGCGCACACTTCTCCTCCTCGGCGCGCCGACGGGCCGTGATGTCGTGCACGATGCTGTGGATGACGTCGCGCTCGCCCAGTTGGATTCGGCTCGCGGACACCTCCACCTGCCGAATGGACCCGTCCGCCAGGCGATGCTGGAACTCGAAGGTGCCGCCCGTCGCCGCCGGGACGCTGGCCAAGACTCCGCCGACCTCCTCGGCGGGCATGGTGTTGAGGTCCGTGATGCCCATTCCGAGGAGCTGCGCCCG
>CAIUAC010000655.1 GCA_903896985.1 uncultured Sandaracinus sp. | reverse complement strand
TCGCCGTCGGCGTGCTCGCGGTTCGGGTCGCCGCGCATCGGCTCTTCGCGCAGGCGGTCCTCACGGAGCCCACGGTCGGGGCGGTCGGGGCGGTCGGGGCGCTCCATGCGCTCACCACGGTCGGGACGCTCCGCGCGGTCCGGACGCTCAGTGCGCTCGGGACGCTCGACGCGCGCAGGACGCTCGCCGCGCTCCGGGCGCTCGACGCGCGCAGGACGCTCCGCGCTCGCCTCGGCGCGCACCGGCTCTGGGCCAGCCTCGAGGCCATCGACCCCGCCCCGCCGCCGACGACGCCGACGACGGCGTCCGCCATCCCCTGCGAGCCCCTTGTCGCCGCCCTGCCCGGCCTTCTCTTCCTTGTCCAGGTTCCCGAGGATCGGCTCGTCGTCGTCCTCCTCTTCCGGGAAGACGTCCGAGCCGGGGAGCGGCTTCGACGCGCGCTTGATGGGCTTCGCGGCGGCCTCGACCGGCTCCGCGGGCTCAGCGCCGTCGACGACCTCTGCTGTCTCGGTGCCCTCTTCGGCGGGCTCGGTCACATCGGCGGCCTCGAGCGAGGCCTCCTCGGCGGCAGCGCTCGGATCGTCCGGGAGCTCTGCGGCCGCCGCTTCGATCACCTCGCGCCCAAAGTCACGCAGCCCGAACACGCCGGGCTTGACCTTGATGACGAGCGAGTCTGCTGCTTCCTTCTTCACGAGCGTCGCGAGGCGCGACGACATCGTCACTTCGGGGGTCTTGCCCACGTGCGAGAGGAGATTCTTCTGAATCGCCAGCTCGGTGATCTTCTTGTAATGGAGAGGCTTACCGGTGAGACGGAGTACCTCGATGGCTGCTTCCGTGAAAGTCATTCGCGCGAGTCTCGGGGATGGAGATGGAACCGAAGCCGGGACGGTCGCTTCTCAACGACACCGGGAGCTGCGGCGCGCCGTGACCCTTTACACGGGCTGCGCAAGCGGTGCTCCCGACGGGGACGCTCTGCCCGAAATGCTCTGCGACGTGCGCTGAGGCGCGCGTCACGAGAGTCTCTGGGTAGTGAGCGAGTTCCACACCGGCGGGCGGACCGTATCACCCGCCTCCAATCGCCGCCAGTGCCGCCCGGCCTCGGCGCGCGCCGGGGCTTCTCCGCGAGGCTTCCGCGTGCCACCTTGCGGAGCCCGCCAACGGGCTGATCGACGAACCGCTCCACAGAGGAACGCATGGCCACGATCGACATCAAACGCACCCACGCCCTCGGCAAAGAGAAGGCGCGCGCCGCCGCGCAGCAAGTCGCGGAGCGTCTCAAGGACAAGATCGACGCGACCTACCACTGGGACGGCGACGACCTCCGCTTCGAGCGCACCGGCGCCAAGGGACGGATCGCCGTGAGCGCGACCGAGGTGCGAATCGAGATCGACCTGAGCCTCCTGCTGCGCCCTCTGAAGGGGAAGCTCGAGGAGAAGGCGAAGCAGTACCTCGACGAGTATCTCGTCCCCTGAGCCTCTCGCCCTGCGCCAGCGCGTTTCTTGACCGCCCCTGGATCGGCTGATATCCGGGTGTCACTCGAGCAGCAGGTGCGCGTCTCCCATGACACGCGCCGCGGCGTCGAGCGACGGAAACGCCTGCGTTTCTGGCCATGGCGCGGTTAACGCACAGGCAGCTCGCAGGCCCTAGCCCACACCCGGCAGACGAAGGAGACGAGCGATGAAGAGCAAGCGCATCGGAGTCCTCATGGGAGGCCTCAGCTCGGAGCGAGAGGTGTCGATCAAGACCGGCGACGCGATCTTCGACGCGCTGATCTCGCGCGGCTACGACGCCGTGAAGATCTACGTCGACCGCGACATCGACCGCGTGCTCCGGCAGACGCCGATCGATCTCGCCTTCCTGGCGCTGCATGGGACGTACGGCGAGGACGGCTGCATCCAGGGGCTGCTCGAGCTCTTCGGCATTCCGTACACCGGCTCAGGCGTGCTCGCGAGCGCGCTCGCGATGGACAAGCTGAAGGCGAAGGAGCTGTTCCGCCTGCACAACGTGCCGACGCCGCCGTACTACAACGTCGACGCGCGTCAGCTCGACGACCTCGAGGAGCTGCACGGCTCGTTCGGCTTCCCTGCGTTCGTGAAGCCGCGCCGTCAGGGCTCGAGCGTCGGCGCGGGCAAGGCGACGAACCTGAGCGAGCTGCGCGCGCTCGCGGAGCAAGCCGCGCGCTTCGACAAGAACGTGCTCGTCGAGCGCTTCGTCGCGGGGCGTGAGGTCACCGTCGGCGTGCTCGATGGGCGGGCGCTCGGCGCGCTCGAGATCGTGCCGAAGTCCGGCGTCTACGACTACAAGTCGAAGTACACGAAGGGCGCGAGCGAGTACATCTTCCCCGCGCGCCTGACGCCGACTCGCTACAAGGGCGTGATGAACCTCGCCGAGCGCGCGAGCCGCTGCCTCGGCTGCACGGGCGCGACGCGCGTCGACCTGCTCGTCACCGAGGGCGAGAACGAGTACGTGCTCGAGGTCAACACGCTGCCCGGCATGACCCCGACGTCGCTGCTGCCGAAGATCGCTGCGGGCTCCGGCTATGATTTCCCTGCGCTTTGCGAGGCGATCTTGCAGTCCGCGGGCAACGAGATCATGCCGGCGGAGGGCGCGTTCTCAGGCGAGTCGCCGCGGGCCGCCGCGGGCGAGACGCTCCGCGCCGACTGACCCTCGGCGCTCGCGCGCGCGCTCAAAACCCGCGGTAGACGGGCTTGCGCTTCTCCGCAAAGGCGGCGAGGGCCTCGAGTCGGTCCTGCGAGTCGAGCGTGCGCTCGTAGCAGGCGCGCTCATGCGACAAGCCCTGCTCGAGGGGCATATCCGCCGCGGCGTCGAGGGCCGCGAGCGCTGCCGCGATGGCGATCGGCGCCGCGTGCGCGAGAGGCGCGATCAGCGCGAGGGCGCAGTCGAGCGCCGACTCGCCCTCCCCGGTCACCCGATTGACCAAGCCGTAGGCGAGCGCCGTCGGGGCGTCGAGTCGCTGCGCGAGCAGCACCATCTCCTTGGCGCGCGCGAGCCCCACGATGCGCGGCAACCGCTGCGTGCCGCCAGCACCCGGGATGATCGCGAGCGACGTCTCGGTGAGCCCAACCTGCGCGCTCCGGCTCATCACGCGCAGATCGCAGGCGAGCGCTAGCTCGAGACCACCACCGAACGCCACGCCGTTGATCGCCGCGACGACAGGCACGGGGAGCGCGTCGATCGCGCCGAACGACGCGCGATAGAGCGGCAGGAACTCGCGCACCTCCTCGAGGGACATCGACTGCCGCTCCTTGAGGTCGGCGCCCGCGCAGAACGCCTTCTCGCCTGCGCCGGTGAGGACGACGCCGCGCAGCCCCTCGTCCCTCACCGCGGCGCGCGCGAGTCGCCCGAGCTCGCGCAGGACCGCGCGAGAGAGCGCGTTCATTCTGTCAGGGCGGTCGAGCGTCCAAATCGCGAAGGGACCGCGGCGCGTGACGCTCACGCCGGAATCGGAAGCAGGCTCGTGGCTCATGGTCGGCGAATCTACCAGCGACGAGCGACGATGTCGGCGGTATCCGCCGACTCAGAACGAAGTCGGGAGCAGCACGCACCCACCCGACTGTGCGCAGTACTCGTCGAGCTGCCCCGGCTTCGTCGCGGTGAGCACGACGACCAGAGCGATGCCGACCGCGAGCGCGAGCGCCCCGCCGCCGATCGCGATCCACGTCCACGGCTTCTCGTACCAGTTGGTGGGCTCGGCTCGGACGCGCGTCGGGTCTTGGTCGGCCGCGAGCTGCACGAGCGGAAGCGCGAGCTGGATCCGCTCTCCTGGCGTACCGGTCGCCTGCCGGATGATCTCCTCGTAGCCCGCGAGGTGCACACGCAGCGAGTGCGGCCCGTCGCCGAGATCGAAGTCGCCCGGCGTCGAGCCCACGAACCGCCCATCGACGAAGAGCTGAGCACCGGCAGGAGTCGTCTCGACGTGCAGCACCGCCGACACCGCG
>CAIUAC010000654.1 GCA_903896985.1 uncultured Sandaracinus sp. | reverse complement strand
GGGGAAGGCGGAACACCGCCGGTCGATGGGGGCCGCGCCGATGGCCCTGCGCCAGATCTCGCCGGGAGCGACCTCGGCAGCGACGACCTCGGTGGGGTGGACCTCGGCGTCACCGACCTCGGCGTCACCGACCTCGGCAGCGACGACCTCGGCAGCGACGACCTCGGCAGTGGCGACCTCGGTCTGGCGGATCTCGGGTCGGACCTCGGCGTCACCGACCTCGGCGCGGCGGATCTGGGCGCAGATCTCGGCGTCGACCTGGGCATCGCGGACCTCGGCGCCGCGGACCTCGGCGTGACGGACCTCGGGCCGCCGTCGTGCGCTGACCTCGGCTATGCAAATCACCGCTCCTGTCGGGAGCTGCGCGACGACCCTTGCCTCGGCCCGCTCGCGAGCGGCCTCTACACGATCGACGTCGACGGCCTCGGGCCCAGCGCGCCGGTGCGGGTCTACTGCGATATGGCGATCGCCGGGGGCGGCTGGACGCTCGTCGGGCGGACGGACAACGTGGAGGCGACCTTCGGCTGGACGACGCCTTCGGGCGCGCCGGACGTGGACAACGATCCCTACGCGCTCGGCCTCGGCAGCGCGCTCGTCTTCACGGAGGTGCTCGTCGGGCGGCGCGGCAGCGCCAAGGATTGGGGGGCGAATCCGGTGTTCCAGTTCTCGGTGCCGGTCGGCTTCGTCGCGGCGTACTCGAGCGCGGCGTACCCGATCACCGGGCTCACCGTCGTGCAGGGAACCTGCGCGCCCGTCGGTGGCTCACCGACGATGCTCGCGTACACCGGCTACACCAGCGCGACCGACCACTTCTTCTTCGGCGGCTCGGCGGCGCTCGCCGACACCGGGCTGCGCGGCGTCGACATGACGCTGACCAACAGCAGCTGCGACATCAGCGGCACGATGGATGGGCACGGCGGAATGTTGATGGTGCGCTGAGCCCGCCGCGCGGCTCCGGCGCGACGCTCAGTGTCCGAACTCGAAGCGCAGCCCGCCGCCGTACCAGCTCGTGTAGGAGAAGAGCGCGCCGCCGTCGCTCATCCACGCGGGGACGGTGGTCAGGTCGATCGACGCCTCGCCGTAGAGCACGAGCCAGGGCACGAGGCGCACGATGAGGCCCATCCCCGCGCGGCCGCCCTCGCCCGCGATGCCGGTGCTCTCACGCCGCACGTAGGCGAAGCGGAATTGGAACGCGAAGACGCCCGTCCACGAGGTGTCGAGGCGCACGCCGCCGGACCACGCGAGGTACGGCTCGCTCGTGCTGCCGCTGCCGTCGAAGACGCTGCGGTCGACGACGAGCGACGCCTCGAAGGTGAAGCCGCCGTTCCCGACGCCGAGCGTGCCGCGCATCACGTCGACGGTGGTGTTCGGCAGCGCGCACGCGACGGGCGGCGCCGGCACGAGCTCGGGCGGGGTGTCCGGCGGCAGGACCGTCACCGCGTCGCAAGCGCCCGCATACGACGCCGGGACTGCGAAGCGCACCTCGCTGCGCCCATAGCCGAGGTCGACGTCGAAGTGCCAAGGCGAGGGCGAGTCGTCGTCGCTGCTGTCTTCACTGCGGCTGTCTTCACTGCGGCTGTCGTCGCGGGAGTCATCGGCAAGCGCGATCGACGCCGTCAGCACGAGGCCGGCAGCGAGCACGAGGGCCGTCGCCCCAAGCGTGTCGCGCAGAAAACCCATCAGAGTCTAAATCGGTGGCTCTCGTAGAATTCTTGAGGGGGGCGCATGGAGTCTCGAGCGACTTGAGCCGGAGGCACGTCGGTTCACGAGACGCGCTCCTTGCTCAATCAGCGCGCCGACGCGCTCCTTGCTCAATCTGCGCGCCCCTGCAGGAACCACCGGCGACGCGGGCGGTCGTAGAAGACCCAGAGCAGGTCCCCGCGGCGCGTCTCGGCCCAGTAGTAATCGCGCTCGATCGCCGCCGCGGTGCGCGTGCCCCACCAGCCGCCGCTCACGCGGTGCGGCCCCGAGAGGCGCACGACGGGGCCCTGCGCGCCGGGGCCGGGCCACGGGTCGTCGGGGAGCGTCGGCGGATCGGGGAGCGGCAGCGGGCGCGGCAAGAGGACGCGGGCGAGGCGCGGCAGGCGCTCGGCGAGGAGCGCGTCGCTCGCGAGCGAGTCTGCGAAGGGCTCCGCGCTCACGAGCGAGTCGTCGTCGAGGGCCGGACCGACGACGCCGGGCAAGGCGAGCTGCTGCGGGGGGGCGAGCTCGGTCGCGGGCTCCCAGGTGAAGCTCGCCTCCGGCAGATGCGCCGGGCGGAGGCGCGCGCGGGTGACGCTCTGCGGTCCGAACGCGGCGCGCACGCGGGCCATCGCGCGGGCGGCGGCCTTGGCGTCGCGCCGCTCTTTTTGGGGGAAGAGCGCGAGCTGCTCGGTCGGGTTGCGCACGCCGAAGACGACGAGCTCGAGCTGCGTGCAGCGCGAGGGGAGCGCGAGCGTGCCGAAGCGCAGGCGGACGAGGTCGACGAGCAGCGCGACGTCCCGCGTCGGCTGTGCGGGCTCGAGCGCCATCGACACCGCCTCGCCGCGCTCGACCGCGAGCGTGATCGACAGACGCGCGATCGCCTCACCCCGCGGCACGAGGCGCTCGGCGAGCGTGAGCAGCGCGCCACGGAGCGCGAAGAGGAGGCGCGTCGTGTCGTCGTCGGGCGACTCGAGCTCGATCGTCGTGCGCACCGGCTCGCTGAAGACGAGCCCCTGCACGGGCAGCGGCGCACCAGCGGACGCCGCCGCGTGCAGCGCCTGCGCGTCCTTGCCGAAGCGCGTGCGGAGCGCGTCGCCGGGCAGCCGCAGCAGGTCCCCGACGGTGTGCACGCCGAGCCGCACGAGCGCGTCGCGGAGCTTCTCGGTGAGGTCGAGGCGCGCGAGCGGCACGAGGAGCGCGCGGTCACGCTCGTCCTCCACGGAGCGCAGCACGAAGACGCCGCGGCGGCTCGAGGCGAGCGCGAGCGCCTCGGTGCGAAAGCGGTGATAGCCGACGACGAGCGTCGCGGAGAGCCCGCGCCCGGTGAGGTAGCGATGCACGCTCTCGGCCCACGAGCGCGCATCCCCGAAGAGCCGATCGAGCCCCGACGGATCGAGGAAAAAGCGCCCGTCCGCCGGGCGCCCTGCGGGCTCGACGTTCGGCGTGAACAGCGCGAGGGCGCGGGCGAGCTCGTCCTGCTCTGCGGCGAGCAGGTCCTCGTCGAGCACGCTCGCGCGCAGCTCGGGCGACAGCGCGCGGGCGGCGGCGTAGCGCATACCCGGCAAGATCATGAGGGCGCGCGCGGCGTCGTTCGCGTGCAGCACGAGCGCCGTCGGCTTGTCGGACGCGATCACCACCGCGGGGTGCGCGAGCCACTCGGGGTTGGCGCGGAGCGCGAGCTGCAGGGGGAGCGCGGGGAGCTCGAGGCAGGCGATCAGGTGCGAGCTCACTGCGCGCCTCTCGGACCACGGAGCAGCAGCGGCGCCGACTCGAGCTGCGCGCCGCTCTTGTTGCGCAGCACGTGCGCGTCGACGGCCCAGCGCCCAGCGCCGACGCGCCGACGCGCAGCCTCGACGCGCACCGCGACGAGCGGCCCGACGCTGCCGCGCCGCGCGCTCTTGTCGGTCAGCACGATCAGCCGCAGATCGTGCTGCCGCGCGAGCCCCGCGAGGCGCCCGGGCCACGCGTCTCCAGGCGGCACGCCCGCGCTCAGGTCCACGACGACGACGCCAAAACCGTTCGAGCGCAGCAGCAGCTCGGCCGCGCGCGCGAGCCCGGCCGCGCCCGCCGCGACGGGGATGTGCACGACGATCAGCGCGTCGAGATCGACGCCCGCCTCCGCGACGTCCGGCGGAAAGAGCCCGCCGCCCTCGAGCTGAATCCACACCGCCGGCTCGCCCGCGGCCTGCGCGTGCGCGATCACCGCGAGCGCCGTCGTCGTGCGCGCCGCGACGCCCTCCGCGCCGACGAGCTCCACGAGGCGTCCCGACGGCAAGAGCGCCGCGAAAGCCTGCTCGGGCTG
>CAIUAC010000653.1 GCA_903896985.1 uncultured Sandaracinus sp. | reverse complement strand
GCGTTCGGCGGGCTCGGCGGCGGTCTCCACGAGGCGCAGCCGGCCGACGGCTCGGAGCGTCCTCGCGATCGGCTAGTGGCGCGCGCCTCGGCCCGCCGGGGCGCCGCGCGGCACGGTGAACGCGGGGTTGGTCGCGCGGGCGGGCATGGCGGAGAACAGCGGCGCCGTCGCGCCCGTGAGGGTCTTGCCGGCGACGGTGCTCTGCACGAGCGCGGGGTCGAAGATCGCGGGCATCGCCGCGGGGTTCATGCCGATGGAGACGAGCACCGCGCCGTGACCCGGCGGGAGCTGCGACTCGATGGCGTTCGGCTGGATGTAGCCATTGCGCACGTCGAAGCGGAACTCCCGCGCGACGACCCGCGTGCCGGCGCCGCCGAAGCGGAACTCGCACGTCCACGCTCCGTCCATCGACGTCCCCGCCTCGGGCGTCTGCGTGCGCCCCGCGACGGCGATGGGCATCCGCGCGCTCACGCGCAGGAACTTCGTGATGATCGTCTCCGGGCCGTCCTCGTGCACGGCCGAGCCTTCCCACACGCGGTTTCGCGCGGTCTGCGTGTTGTCGTCGGACACCGAGGTCTCGTAGGCGCGCCACTCGCCCGTGCCGACGCGGCAGCGCATCGCGCTCTCCGATGGGAGCTCGCCGGTGTTCTGCGTCGTCACGTAGTTGAACTCGAGAGTGTCGCCGATGTACTGCCGCACGAAGCCGACTCCGTAGAGCGAGTCGAGGCGGAGCGAGCGCTGCTCGACGTGCACCGGGTGACCCGCGTCGTCGTTGCCGGTCCAGTCGTTGTAAGCGATGACGGGAAACGTCCCGCGGTACAGCTCGGTGCGCGCGTCGGTCGCGTCGTTCACGACGGCGATCACCACGTCAGCGGGCGCGTTCGCGCGGAGGCTGGCGGCCGGAAAGTCGTTCGTCTCGCACTCGCGGAGAAAGCCCTGCCCTTCCTGCGCCTCACCGGAATACACGACCACTCGCGCGGCGCAGGAGCCGGTCGCGAGCACGTGATGAGCCTGCTCGAGCGTGACGACGAACGGCCCCTCGGAGCTCGTGTCGAGGAGCGTATTGAGCACGAGCTTCGTCTGACCGACAGGGGAGCCGGAGTCGTGGTTCGCCGAATTCTCCAGCCGGATTCCGATCCCTTGGCCGAGGTTGATGGCCGGGCCGTGCGCCGGCGCGGGCTGCGCGTGGGCGGCGGTGGTGAACATCGCGCTCGCGCCGACCACGGCCACGAGACCCACCAGCGACGAGCGCGCACACGAGGTGCTCGCATTCCAGCTATTTCGACAAGTCATTCGAATCCCTCCGCGCCAGACGGTATCACATCGGCCGCCTCGGACTCGACGAGGGAGTCGCGTGCGCGCTCGAGGCGCTCTCAGCAGCCGCGTCGCTCGGCGGCGGACGACGAATGACGCGCTCTCCTGCACATCGAGCGCTGCGTGGCTCGGGCTCGCGAGATGGTCCAGGTTCCTAGCCCGGAGGGACGTCTCATGAAGCTGTCCACCATGCTCGCCTCGCTCGCTGCCCTGTGCGGGCTCACCGGCTGCGCTGCGACCACGACTGAGCGGCTCCGGCTGCCGCCGCTCGGGACGGTCGCGCACGTCGACCTCAGCCGATACGTCGGCACCTGGTACGAGATCGCGAGCTTCCCGCAGAGCTTCACGCGCGGCTGCACCGCGACGACGGCGACCTACACCGTGCGCCCCGACGGCGACATCGACGTGCTGAATCGCTGCCGCAAAGGCTCGCTCGACGGGGAGGAGGACTCGGCGCTCGGGCGCGCGCGGGTGCTCGACCCGGTCACGAACGCGAAGCTCGAGGTGAGCTTCTTTCGCCCGTTCTGGGGCGACTACTGGGTGATCGACCTCGCCGACGACTACTCGTACGCCGTCGTCGGGCACCCGAGCCGGGACTATCTGTGGATCCTGAGCCGCACTCCCACGATGGAGGACGCGACCTACCGGGAGCTCCTCGCGCGCTTGCAGGCGCACGGCTACGAGACGGTTCGCCTCGTGCGTACGCTCCAGCGCCCTGCCCCGGCCGCGCCGCCGCGCCCGTCGACGCACAGCTAGGCTGTGGCGGGCTCAGGGGCCCGCGTCGAGGCGCCCCGTGAGCGTGTTCAGGAACGCGACGATCTTCGCGAGCGCCTCGGGCGGGACCGGACGCCCGAGCTGGTAGCGCGCCATGGTCTCGACGGCGGCCTCCAGCGTCGCCGCGCTCCCGTCGTGAAAGTACGGCGCGGTCAGCGCGACGTTGCGCAGGCTCGGCACGCGGAAGACGTGGCGGTCGCTCTCTCGGTGGGTCCCCAGGTAGAGGCCGTCGTCTGCCGGCGTGGGGTGGCCGCGATCCGCGAAGTAGTCGCGCATGACGCCGAAGCGCTGGAACAAGTTCGCGCCGATCGCGACGCCCTGGTGGCAGCTCGCGCAGCCGTACTCGCGAAAGAGCGCGTAGCCCTCCGCCGCGTCGCTCGAGATCGCCGCATCGTCACCGCGCAGCCAGCGATCGAAGGGCGCGTCCGGGGTGCGAAGCGAGAGCAGGAACTGCGTGAGCGCGTCGCGCACGTTCTCCTGCGTGACGCCGTCGGGGTACACTCGCTCGAAGTCGCGGCGACGCTCGGGAGCGCTGCGCAAGCGCGCCTCGATCTCGGCCCAGCTCGTGCCCATCGCGGCTGGGCTCGCGATCGCCACGGTCATGATCTGATCGATCCGCTCGAAGCGCCCTGACCACGAGAAGCGAAAGGTGTAGGCGAGGTTGTAGATCGAGGGCACGTTGATGCCGCCCTCGGGGCGCCCGGCGAGCGCCGACCGCGCGCGGCCGTCGGTGCCCGCGCGCGCGAGCTCGTGGCAATCGTTACAGACGACTCGACCGTCGTGGGACATGAGCGGCTCGCGCCAGAGGCTGCGTCCGAGCGCGGCGCGCGCGGGGTCG
>CAIUAC010000652.1 GCA_903896985.1 uncultured Sandaracinus sp. | reverse complement strand
TCGTCGTGGCGCCCGCGGCGGGCGACGGCGAGAGACCCCGGCACGTCGCGCTACGAGCGGCGGCGGCGCTGACCGCCGAGCGCGCGCGCGCCCTGCCGGGGCGCAGCCTCGCCGTGCTCGTGCGCACGAACACGAACGTCGCGCGCGTCATCTACGAGCTTGGTCAGCTCGGCGTCAGCGCGAGCGAGGAAGGCGGCAGCCCGCTCGTCGACGCGCCCGCCGTGACGCTGATCACGTCGCTGCTGACGCTCGCCGATCATCCGGGCGACACCGTGGCGCGCTTTCACGTCGCGTCGTCGCCGCTCGGCGGACCGCTCGGCTTGCGGAGCGCCGACGACGACGGGCAAGCGCAGCGCGTCGCGCGCGAGGTGCGCAGAGATCTCGCGGCGTACGGCTACGCGCGCAAGGTGCGCGAGTGGGCGGAGCTGCTCGCGCCGAGCTGCGATGGGCGGGAGTCCCGCCGGCTCGCGCAGCTGATCGCCTTCGCCGCGCGCTACGACGCGGAGGCGACGCTGCGCCCCGCGGACTTCGTCGCGCTCGTGCGCGCGACCAAGGTCGCTGATCCGAGCCGCGCGCAGGTGCGCGTGATGACGATTCATCAGGCGAAAGGGCTCGAATTCGACGTGGTCGTGCTCCCCGATCTCGACGTCGATCTCGTCGACAACAAGCCGCGCGCGCTCCTCGAGCGGCGAGGCGCGACGGGTCGCCCAGCGCGCGTGATCGCGAGCACGAGCGCGAGCGAGCGGGCGCTGCTCTCGACGCGCGCGCTGCCCCTCGAGGACCTGCACGACGACCAGGTGCGCGCGTCCGTGCAGGAGTCGCTGAGCCTGCTCTACGTCGCGCTCACGCGCGCCGCGCACGAGCTCGTGCTGCTCGTCGCGCCCGACAGCCCGGACCGCGCCGAGCCGAAGGTGCCGCCAGCGAAGTGGACGACTGTCCTGCGCGGCGCGCTCGCGCCGGGAGTATCGGCGGGCCCCGATGACGTGCTCTACGAGCGCGGCGACGCGAGCTGGGCGGCGAAGCTGCCACCGAGCCCGCACGCGGCCGTCGCGGCCGAGCCTGGGCTCACGCCGACGGTGCGGCTCGCGGAGCGTCGGACGCGCACGCGCACGCTGTCGCGGGAGAGCCCGTCGGGACTCGAGGGCGGCGGCACCGTGGACGTGCGGGACCTGCTGCGGCTCGACGCGTCGCAGGCGCTCGTGCGCGGCTCGGTGCTGCACGCGCTCTTCGAGCAGGTGCTCTGGCTCGATGAGCGCGCGGCCGACGGCGGCGTGCCGAGCGACGCTGCGCTCCGCGACGCCGCGCGGACAGCGGGCGCCACGGAGCTCGAGCTCGACGCGTATCTCGCAGAGTTCCGCGCGATGCTCGCGCAGGGCGAGGTGTCGATCGCGCTGCGGCGCGACGCCTTCGAGCGCGGCGGGCTCGTCGCGGAGGCGCACCGCGAGCTGCCGTTCGCGCTTCGTCGCGGCGACGCGGTGGTCGCGGGCTCCATCGATCGGCTCGTCGTGCGGCGCGACGCGGCCGGGCAAGTCGTCGACGCCGAGGTGCTCGACTTCAAGACGGACCGCGTCGACGGCGACGAAGGGCTCGCGCAGCGCGTCGCGCACTACCGCCCACAGCTCCTCGCCTACCGCGCCGCCGTCGCGCGGCTCTTCGCGCTCCCCGAAGCGCGCGTGCGGGCGCGGCTGCTCTTCGTCGCGCTCGGGCGCGCGGTCGCGATCGACGAGGCGGCGTAAGCTCGGCGCCCACGAGGGCGCTTCGAGCGACAGGCAGGAGTCGGCGGCTGACGCCCCTCTTCGCAGACTCGCACTCGCAGGCGCACGACGGTGGCGCACCTGGGTGAGTCGGAGATCCAACGCGGCGGCGCACGCTCGAAACGTCGAGTCGAACACGCCCTCCGCCGCGGGCTGCGCCGGGCTCAGCGGCCGGTCACCGTCGTCGTGGTCGTGGCGCGCAGGTGGCCGAACGCGACGGCGGCCGTGCCGACGCCGGCCGCGCCCGCGAGCGCGTAGCCTCCGTTGGGCGCTGCGCAGAGCGGGAGGATGTCACCGCAGCCGGGGACGGGGCGCGCGCCGAGCGACCCGCTGAAGGTCCAGCGCAGCGGGGTGTCTGGCCCGAGGTCGAGCGGGTGACCGTCCGCGTCATACGCGACCGCGCGATAGAAGACGGGCTGCCCGGTCGACGCCTCCGCCACGCGGTCGATCGCGAGGCGCGTCGGAGTGCGGACCTCGACCACCGCCTCCCCGTCGCGGCAGGTGACGCGCGCGGTGCCCGTCCGCAGCGCCTCGAAGTTGCTCGAGTCGGTGAAGCGGAGCGGCCCCGCGGCCCCCGTCGGTGAGCACGGGCCCATCGTCGTCGAGAGCTTCCCGCGCGCGCCGACCGGGACGTAGGCGGTCGTGCTGTCCGTGCAGCTGGCGAGCGCGAGCAGCGCGCACGCGGCGGCGACGATGGCGACGAGGCGCGTCAGCGCGGGCGTCGCGGTGCAGCGTGGTCTGGCGTTCTCGGTTCGCAGAGGAGCCATCACGCCCCCCGTGTTAGCGCGGCGTCGGCTCGGCGCCAGCGTCGCTGCCCGTCGCGTCGCGAGGCGCCCTTCACCCTCGCTCGGATTGCCCTCCGCGCGCGGTTGCTCTAGATCCGCCGCCCCCGTGACGCCCCCCTCCGACGCTCCCATCGAGGCTCCGTCGACGCTCGAGAGCGCGCTCGAGCGCGCCGGCACGAGCCTCGACGTCGCCGCCCGCCAGATCGCCGCGGGGGGCCGCATCGACCTCAGCGGACTGCCGCCGAGCGCCTGCGCGCTCTTGCTCGCCCGCCTCTCGTCCGCGCGCCCCGCGGAGAAGACCGTCGTGCTGACGGGCGACAACGACTCGGCCCGCCGCCTCGCGGGCGATCTACGCTTTTTCCTCGGGAAAACTGGCCTCGACGCGAGCGACGCGCCGA
>CAIUAC010000651.1 GCA_903896985.1 uncultured Sandaracinus sp. | reverse complement strand
TCTCGGCCAACCCTGCGAGCAGCCCTGCTCAGGTCGCCACCGCGATGGGCAACGCGGCAACGACCGGAGTCGTTACCGACGCGGGCGCTGGCTCACCGAACCGTCTGCTCTTCACCGGCGACAGCTCGACGCCGAACCCGACGCCCGAGATCTGCTGCGCGGCGGTGCTCGCGGGCGTGACGGAAGTGCTCGACGTAGGCGGCGCGCAGGCGATCGCGGCGCTCGCGTACGGCACCGAGACCGTGCGCTCCGTCGACAAGATCGTCGGCCCCGGCAACATCTTCGTCGCGTGCGCGAAGCGGCTCGTCTTCGGCGTCGTCGACATCGACGGCATCGCGGGGCCGAGCGAGATCCTCGTCGTCGCGGACGACCAAGCCGACCCGCGCGTCGTCGCGGCGGACCTCCTCTCCCAAGCCGAGCACGACGAGGACGCCTATGCGCTCCTCGTCACGCTCTCGCGCGCCCAGGCCGAGGCCGTCGCGCGTGAGGTGGAAGCGCAGCTGCGCACGCTCTCGCGCAGCGCCATCGCCGAGGCGAGCGTCCGCAGGCACGCGCAGGCGTTCGTCGTACACGACCTCACGGAGGCGGCGCGCGTCGCCGATCTGCTCGCCGCCGAGCACCTCTCGCTCCAGGTGCGGGAGCCCGAGGCGCTCCTCGAGCACATCGGCGCGGCGGGCGCGGCGTTCCTCGGGGACTTCACGCCCGAGGCGGCGGGCGACTACGCCGCCGGTCCGTCCCACGTCCTGCCGACGGGCGGCGCGGCGCGCTTCGGCGGGCCGCTCGGCGTCTACGACTTCGTCGTCCGCACCTCGCTCATCCGGTACACGCCCGAGGCCATCCGCGCCCAGGCGGACCTCCTCGAGACCCTCGCGCACCTCGAGGGCCTCGACGGCCATGCGCGCGCGGTAGCGATCCGCCGATCGAGCCGTTAGGGACGTGACGATCGCCGGGCGGGCCCGGCAGGGTCCGGCTCCTGAAACGCGAAAGAGCGTCCTATTCCCGCGGGATCTCGTTTCTGCGCGGGCGGCACGCCGTTTGCGTAGTACCTTGCGGCGCGCCTGCCCGCCGGGCCGCGCTGAAAGAGGAGAACCGAGCATGTTTTCGTGGAACCGTCTTACCCCCCTCATGGTCGCCGCCGCTCTCATAGCGACGACACTCGGGGGTTGTGCTGTGGCGCAGCCCACGGTCAATCGCGTCCAGCCAGGTGCCCTGAAGAAGTCCGAGTTCCTCGACTCGACCTTCTACCTGCGCCAGACGGTCATCGATACGCCGTACAGCGTCGCCTTCACCTTCGTCGGTGAGGAAGGGCCGCTCGAGAAGATCAAGTGGGAGATCCAGGAGAATTACCTGATCGCCCGCCGCAGCTACGAGTGGGTCGCCAACTCCGAGGGCACCGGCATCACCGGCCCGTCCACCGAGGCGAACGCGCCCGTCGCGATCTACGCGATCAAGTCGCACTTCGACATCCGCCGTCAGTACAACACGACGACGGGCGAAGAGATGAACGTGGTCGAGGAGAACTCGAGCGACCGCCCCTGGCAGGAGCGCGACTTCTTCCGCGTCGACTGGTCGAAGAACCTCGCTGAGAGCTCGGACTTCCTCGCGCTCGGTCGCCTGTTCGACGGCGTCCAGACCGAGTCCGTCGCGTACGAGGTTCCGTTCGGCTCGGACGACCCGAACGCCCCGAAGTTCGTCGACCAGACCGGCGACGGCAACTTCGACTACATGGACATCGTCAACAAGTCCTTTGTCACGCCCGGCATGGTGAACATCCCCGGCCTCGGCAACATCTCCAGCTGCTACATGTATTACCAGGACCAGTTCGACTGCACGTCGGCTGAGATCACGGTCCGTAGCTCGTTCCTCAAGGTCGACCCCGACCGCGACTACCAGCCCGAAGTGTACGACGGCGATCGCATGGAGCGCTTCGGCTACTTCGTCACCGTTCGCCCCGGCTACAACCCGCAGTACGGCCTCGTCGAGTCGGCGCGTAACCGCTTCGTCAACCGCCACAACGTCTGGCAGCAGAGCCACGTGCACACGGCCGCTGGCGACCTCGTCGCTTGCACCACGAACGCCGACTGCACCGGCGGTCGCGGCTCCGTCTGCGACATGGACTACGCCCGCGCGCACCTGACGCCGACCGGCGCCTGCACGATCCCGTTCCGTGACCGCACGGTCCGTCAGATCCCGTACTTCCTGTCGACCAACTTCCCGGCCGACCTCGAGGACGACGCGACGCACCTCACCGAGCAGTGGAACTCGGCCTTCGTCGACACCGTCGCCTCGGCCCGCGAGCAAGAGTGTCTGGCCAACGGCGGCGACGCCGGCTCCTGCGTCAGCGAGCGCACGCGCTCCGACGGCGCGAACGTCTTCGTGCTCTGCCACAGCCCCGTCCGCGCGGGCGACCCCGCGTCTTGCGGCACCGAGGGCACGACCGCCGAGATCGGCGACCTCCGCTACTCGATGATCGGCTGGGTCAATGACCCGCACCGCTCGTCCCCGCTCGGCTACGGCCCCTCGGCCGCCGACCCGGAGACCGGCGAGATCATCGAAGGCAACGCGTTCATCTACGGCGCGGGCATCGAGACGCTCTCGACCTTCGCGCGTGACATCGTCGCCCTGCTCAACGGCGACATCGGCACCGACACCATCACGAGCGGGCAGAACGTCAGCGCGTGGGTCGAGCGCATGGCCGCTCCCGGCTCGCTCGAGTCGGGCCGCAGCGCGGACGACCACATCATCCCGATCGACGGCTCGAACGCCGCCGACATCAACGCGGCGATGAACTTCGGTTCGCGCCTCGCGCCCATCGTCGGCGCGGCACACGCCGGTCCCTCGACCCCGGCCGCGCTCCTCGCGAGCGTCGACCAGAGCCGCGCGCGCCTCACCCGCGCGGGCGTCTTCGGGCGCAACGACAACCGCGGTCAGGGCCTCCTCGGCGGCCTCGACGGCAGCAGCATCGAGCGGCAGCTGACGACGCGTGACCTCATCGCCGGCGCGGGCATCGACCCGGCGCTCGCGGTGGACGACTCCACGCTCGCGGCGGCCTCCCCGCTCCGCGGCAACATGAACGTCGCGCAGATGCGCGCCCTCGACGCCGCCCGCCAGCGCCTCCAGGCCAACGGCTGCGTGCTCGGCACCGAGTTCGCCGACGACGGCATGCTCGGCCTCGCGCGCGAGATCAAGGCCGCCATCACGAGCGGCACGGGCGTCGTGTCCTGGTACGGCCACGACTACTCGGTCATCGACGGCACCGGCGCGATCGACCAGCAGGCAGTCCGCTCGATGCTGCGTCACCCGATCTTCGACGCGGTCACCACGCACGAGGTCGGTCACACGCTCGGCCTCCGCCACAACTTCAGCGGCTCGTTCGACTCGGTGAACTACGCCCCGAACTACTGGACCCTGCGCGACGACGGCAACATGCGCCCCCGCGCGTGGGACCCGATGACGGAGGCCGAGATCAACGGCCGTCAGCGCGAGGCGCAGTACTCGACCGTCATGGACTACGGCAACAACTTCGTCGTCACCGACGCGAACGGCATCGGTCACTACGACCGCGCCGCGATCAAGATGGGCTACGCCGACCTCGTCGAGGTCTTCGACGGCGTCACCAACCCCGACGAGATGATCTGGTACGACGCCTTCTCGACCTACGGCTGGCCCGCGACGCTCACGCGTGACGCGGCCTTCGGTGGCCCGCTCTCGGCGTACAACTACACGGACATCCCCGGCCTCCTCGGCGGCATCGCCGGCCTCGAGCGTCGCGCAGACGTCCCCTACACCTCGCTCGCCGCTGACGCGACCCTCGCTGGCTCCGGCATCGAGACGAAGGTCGTCGACGCGCAGGGCCGCCCGACCGTTCCGTACCTGTTCTGCTCGGACGAGCAGGCGGACCTCGGCCCCGACTGCCTGCGCTACGACGCTGGCGCGGACGTCTACGAGACGATGCAGAACCAGGCGGACACGTACTGGAACTACTACATCTTCAACGCCTTCCGCCGGCAGCGCATCGGGTTCAACCCCGAGTCGTACGTCGACCGCATCTACAGCCGCTACTTCACGAAGCTGCAGTACGCGAACCAGATCTACGCGCTCTACCGCCCGATCATCACGGACGTCTTCGGCGTCACGGACACGGACCCCTACTGGACCGACGAGCACGGCATGGGCGCGTACACGCTCGGCGTCGGCGTCGGCTACGCGATGTTCACGCGCGTGATCGCGGCTCCCGAGCCCGGCGACTACGGCGCGGGCACCCGCCCCGACGGCAGCACCGCGCTGCTCCCCGGCACTGGCCGCACGACGATCGGCGTCCCCGACGGTCGCTACATCGAGACGACCTGGAACTTCGACGCCGGCTACTTCTGGTTCGACCAGGTCGAGCGCGCTGGCTACTTCTACGACAAGGTCGTCGCCCTCCAGGCCCTCACGGACCCCGAGACGCACTTCATCGGTCGTGACACCTCGGCGGACGTCCGCCAGTACCAGCTCAGCTACTACACGACGTTCGCGCCCTCGATGAACGGCTTCTTCCGCGGCCTCCTGTCGGACGACTGGAGCACGATCGGCCCGCGCGTCGGCGCAGTCCGCGGTGGACCGCTCACCTACCCGACCCCCCTCGAGCTGGCGAACAACAGCGCCCCGGGCAACCCGATCGATCCGGGCGCGTCGTTCTCCATCCAGCTCTACGCGACCGTGCTCGGCATGGCGCTCATCCCGCAGACGTTCGACCAGACGTACATGAACGACTCGCGCATCTCCGTCCTCGGCGGCGCCGAGGGCGTGACGTTCGCGGGTCCGACCGTCACGTTCCTCGACCCGTCGAGTGGCCTCACCTACGTCGCGGTCTCGCGCATGGTCGGTGGCGCCGAGAAGGGCGTCGGCGCGAACATGCTCCTGCACGCGCAGGCGCTCCTCGACGCGGGCTCGACCGCTGACCTCGCGCGCTACATGGACAACGTCAACGTCGTCCGCCGCCTCAGCTGGGAGTACGGCTTCGGTATCTGACGCGCCTCGCTGAAGCGTGCGGCGTGGCCTCGGCCCGCCGCACGCCAAAGCCCACTCGAACTGCGCCCCGCTGACCTCAGGTCGGCGGGGCGTCGTCGTTCTTGGGGTCGGAGTCGAGCGCCGCGCCGACGTCGAGCGCGCCCTCCCCGTCGAGCAACTCCCGAACGCGGCTCGCGAGGGCGTCCGGCGTGAACGGCTTGCCGAGGACGGGCCCCTCGCTCCAGACGGCGGTGCCGTACTCACCCGCGTAGCCCGTGATGAAGAGCACCTGAATGCTCGGGCGGAGCTCGCGGACCGCGCGCGCGGCGTCGGGGCCGCGCATCTGCGGCATGATCACGTCGCTCAGCAGCAGATGAATCGGCCCGTCATGCGTGCGGGCGCGCTCGACCGCCTCCAGCCCATCGACCGCCTCGAGGACGGTGTACCCGAGCGTGCGCAGCGTGCGCAGCAGCACTCGACGCACGCCGAGGTCGTCCTCCGCGACGAGGATCGTCTCGTTCCCGCCCTTGCGCGCCCGCGCCCGCGGGGCCGTGGCGAGCGACACCGCCTCCTCCGAGGCGACGGGCAAGATCACCGAGAACGTCGAGCCGACGCCCTCATGGCTCTCGACGGTGAGGTGCCCGCCGGCCTGCCGGACGATGCCGTAGGACGTCGCGAGCCCGAGGCCGGTGCCGACGCCCGAAGCCTTCGTCGTGAAGAACGGCTCGAAGAGGCGGCTCTTCGTCTCCTCGCTCATCCCCGAGCCGGTGTCGCTGACGTCGAGGCGCACATGCCGACCGCGGCTGGCCTCGACGTGCCGCGCGACGTGCGCCGCGTCGAGGTCGACCACCGAGGTCTCGATCGTGAGGGCGCCGCCGCCCGGCATCGCGTCGCGGGCGTTCAACACCAGGTTGAGCACGACCTGCTCGAGCCGACCCGGGTCCGCGAGCACGGTCGCGGACGGCGTGCCGTAGCGGATGGCGACCTTCACGTCCTCGCCGACGAGGCGCCCGAGCGTGCGAGAGAGCGACGCGACGATGTCGTTCGGCGCGATGCGCTGCGCCCGCGCGACGTCGCGCCGCGCGAAGGTGAGCAGCTGCCGCGTCAGCTCGCTCGCGTGCAGCGCCGCGTGCGTGATCTCGCGCAGCTCCTCCTCCACGCCGCTCGCGCCATCGAGCAGCGCGGCGTCGGCGTTCGCGAGGATCGCCGTCAGCGCGTGGTTGAAGTCGTGCGCGACGCCGCCCGCGAGCCGGCCGAGCCCCTCGAGCTTCTGCGCGTGCAGCAGCATCGCCTCGAGCTCGACCCGCGAGGTCACGTCGAGCGCGGTGCCGAGGATGCGCACGCCGAGCCCGTCGCTGTTCCGGATCAGCCGCGCGGCGCCGACCATGTGCCGGACCTCGCCGGAGGGCAGGCGCACGCGGTAGTTGTAGGGCCCGATGCGCGGCTTGGTGCGGAGCGACTTGTTCGCGCGCTCGACGAGCTCGCGGTCCTCGGCGACGATCACGGTCGCGGCCGAGGCGACCGTCGGCACGAACGTCTCCGGCGAGAGCCCGTGGATGCGGAACATCTCCTCCGACCAGCGCATCGCGCCGGTCTCGGTGTTGAACACCCAGGTCCCGACGTTCGCGAGCGTCTGCGCCGCCTCGAGCTCCTGCGTCTGCGTGCGGAGAGACTCGGCTGTGCGCACGCGCTCGACGTGCGCGCGGCTCTCCTTGAGCGCGTGCTCGACGCTCAGCCGCGGCGTCGAGAAGATCGGGCGCATCGTGCCGACGACCTCGCGCGCACCCGGCGTCGCGCAGCGCACGCGCACGGTGCTCGCCGCGTGTCGCTCGATGCCGTCCGCGCACAGCACGATCAGCTCCGTGCGCGTGACGCAGCCTTGCTCGCCGTCGAGGATGAGCGACGCGAACTCGCCTACGCCGTCGCCGGCGTGCTGACTCGCGCGGACCTGAGGGAGCCAGTCGTCGAGCGCGGGCGCGCCCGCCACGGGCGGACGCCCGTGCAGCGCGAACATCGCCGGTGACCACTCGAGCACATCCGTCTGCTCGCACCAGCGCCAGAGCCCGGTGCCGTCGTCCTCGAGGACGTCGTCGAAGCCGCTCATGGCCCCGGCGTGACCACCCGGTCGACGACCAGTTGCGCCGGGCGCGCCATCGTGTCGACCGTCCAGATCTCGACGGGGCCGCTCGTCTCGCCGGTCACCGGGTCGAAGTCGAGCGCGCCGGACGCGCCGTTCACGTTGACGTCTCGTCCTGCGGCGAGCGCCGTCGAGAGGGCGCTCCAGCCCCCAGGCAGCAGGTCGAAGGCCATCACCGTCGGTCCCGTGCCGCTGACGTGGGCGAGTCCGTCCGCCATGTCTGTGCCGCGGATCGCGCCGCTCTTCTGCACGGACCAGACGGCGCTCGCGAAGGCGAGCCAAGCGGCGTCATACGCGTACGGCACGTACTGATACTGCGTGACGTCGGGGGCGGTGCTGAAGCGCGTGCGATAGGCGGCGAGGAACTGCTCGTAGACGGGGCCCGTCGCGAGCGCCGGGCGCGAGCCGCGGAGCTGCGGAAAGAGCGGCGCCGCGAGCATATCGCTGAGGAACTCCGGCGAGCCCGCGGCGGTGTCGGTGAGGAAGATCTGCTTCCCCGCGAGACCCGGGAAAGACGCCGCGAAGCGGAGAAACTGCTGCGTGTCGGAGAAGTTGGAGGAGATGAACAAGATCTCCTCGAACTCGCTCGCCCGCGTCGCGACGGTCATCGCCTGCGCGTCCCGCAGCGTCGCGTTGCCTAGCTCGAAGGGGAAGCGCGTCGCCGTGCCCGAGAACGAGCGCGTGAAGACGTCCGCGAGGCCGGTGCCGTAGGAGCCCTCCTCGAAGACGATCGCGACCGTGCCGACGCCGCGCGACTCGAGGTCGTCGGCGATCGCGGCGCCCTGCTCCGAGTCCGGCGCGCAGGTGCGCCAGAAGAGCCCCGTGCTCGCGTCGAGCGCGGTCAGCGAGGTGCTCGTCGCCGAGTGCGAGATCACGAGCGTGCCGAGCGGCGCGACCGCAGCGTAGAGCGCCTCGGCCTGCGAAGACGTCGAGGGCCCGAGGATCGCGGGCACGCCGAGGTCGCTGGCGAGGAACCTCCCGACGGAGGCGGTCGCCTGCTCCTCGGTCGAGGTGTCGATCACGGAGTTCTGCTGGTTGGTGCAGAAGACGACCGCGAACTTCTGGCCGTCGACGCCGCCGAGGTCGTTGACCTGCTTGACCGCGAGCTGGATCGCGTTCTCGGCAGCGACGTCCGACGGGTCGCTCTCGTTGACGACCACGCCGAGCACGATCGAGTCCGAGTAATTGAGCGGGCGCGTGAAGAGATCGAGCGGGAACGACTGCGTGCAGCGCGCGTTCGCGCCGCCTCCAGCGCAGAGCCCGTCCGAGCCACAGGTCGCGCCGAAGCCGAACGCCGCGCGGCAGTCGGCGTTCGTCGCGCAGGCGTCGTCCCCGTAGGTGGTCAGCGAGCACGAGGTCAGGAGCCCGGTGCAGAGGATGACGATGAGGGCGCGGAGGCGAGACGACATGGGCGGCCGCGCTCGAGTATAGAGGACGACCCAGGGCAGCGCGCGGTAAACGGCGAACGGCGGGCCACGGCTCAGGCGCCGCGCCGCTTCTTTGACGGGCGCGAGCGGTCCGCGTAGCTGTCGTCGGATGCCCACGCTCAGGAAGCGCGCCCTCGGACTGGTGAAGGCGCTCGTCTCGCTCGCGCTGCTCGCGTGGGTGCTGCGCTCGGCGGTCGCGCGCGACGGCGTCGACGTGCTCCTCACGCGCCTGACCTCGCTGCGCCTCGGCGCGCTCGCGGGCGCGGTGCTGCTGCACTTCGCGTCGGTGGGGCTCGGCGTCGTGCGCTGGGATGTGCTGCTGCGGGCGCGCGGGCTCGCGCTGCGCTGGTCGTTCCTCGCGCGCTCGTACCTCGTCGGGCGGTTCGCGGCGGCGTTCACGCCGTCGACGGCGGGGCTCGACGTGGTGCGGGCGCTCGACGTGGGGCGTGGCACGGCGCGCCCGGCGCTCAGCGCGAGCGTGATCGCGATGGAGAAGGCGGTCGGCGTCCTCGGGCTCGCGTGCGTGTGCGCGGTGCTCGCGCTCGGCGGGGGCGAGGTGCTGCCGCGCGGACCGGCGCTCCTCGTCGCGGGCGGCGCGGCGCTCGGGGCCACGGCGCTGTTGGCGTTGCTGGCGCGCCCGGCGCTCCTCGCCGCGCTGCTGCGTGGG
>CAIUAC010000650.1 GCA_903896985.1 uncultured Sandaracinus sp. | reverse complement strand
GTCGATGCGCCCAGCGCGCTTGCCCGCGACGAAGCACGTCGAGACGTGCACGAGGCGCGGCTCGCGCATGCGCGCGGTCACGTCGGCGATGTGCAGCGCGCCGTGCACGTTGACCTCGACGGCGTCCTTCGGATCCGGCTCGAAGTCCGTGAGCCCGGCGAAATGCACGACCAAGTCCACGGTCTCGGCGAGGCGCGCGAGCTCGTCCGGGGCGATCCCACAGAGCGGCAGCGAGACATCCCCCGCGACGACATCGAGCTTCTCGTCGAGGTACGCGCCGAGACGCGCGCCGTGCGTGGCGCGCAGCGGTCGGAGCGCCGGCGAGGTGGCCGCGATCTTCTCGAAGCGCGCCGTCGCGGCGACCGTCGGATCACCCTTCGAGCGGCGCGGCGGCCGCACGAGCACCGACACTCGGCCGACCTCCGGCACGAGGTCGAGCAGCATCCCGAGCCAGGTCTTGCCGAGAAAGCCCGTCACGCCCGTGACGAGCAGGTGCTTGCCCGCGAGCGCGCCGTGCACGGAGAGCTCGCGCACCGTGCTCTCCGTCGCGTGGAGATTCGCCTGAATGTTCGTGCTTCCGTTCGTCTTCATCGTCGTCGCCTTCACGCTTCCACCACAGGCCAGCCGTTGTCGCGCGCGAGCCGGCGCAGGGCGCGGTCGGGCGTGACCGCGCAGGCATGACCGACCGCCGAGAGGAGCAGCCCGTCGCCGCCGCTCGCGCCGTAGACGAACGAGCGCTCGAGGTCGATGCCGCGCTGCTTCGCGAACTCGCGCGCCCAGTTGCCCGCGAGCTGACCGCCGATGAACGGGTCACAGAGCCGCCCCGTCGCGCGCTGCTCCGCGTTCATCTCCGCGCGGTTCGCGACGACGTCCTCGGGGGGCACGCCGAGCGAGCGCGCGAGCGGACCGACGACGACGTCGAGCGACTCGCTGACGAGCACGATGCGGTGCTTGCGCGCACGCGACTCGGCGAGCAGCTGCCGCGCGACCTCCTTCACGTCGGGGACGAGGTACTTCTCGCCGTACTCCTCGCCGAGCACGACGAGGCGGTCCTCGCTCATGCCGCGCAGCCCCATCCAAGCGACGCGCGCGGCGAGCGTGCGGTCACCGCCGAGCCCGAGCGGGAACGCCGCCGCGACCCCTCCGAGCCGCCAGAGGCGGTCACGAACGTGTTGCGCATTTGCCACGAGGTACGCCGCCGCCGCGATGGCTGGCCGACCGACGATCGCACCCTCGACTCGATAGAACGCCGCTGTGTCCATGGGGGACGACGGCTACCACAGACTAGACTGGCATGTCAGTCCTTTTCGATTGCCCCCGCCGCACCCTTATAATCATTGGGCTTTTTCGTGACGCTCCGCGGCATCGCGGACCAGTGTCACGAAACAAACATCAAATTCTGACGCCGAGGGGCGCCGCTCGGCCTCCCGGAAGTGGCTCCGGTCGAGGGCTGGAAAGCGCACATCGCCCTGCACGTCGCGGTCGATCTCGGTGACGTAGACGGTCGTCGCGAGCGGCAGCGCCTCCGCGTAGAGCGCCGCGCCGCCGATGACGAACGGCTCAGGGTCGGTGAGGCGCGCGGCGGCGAGCGCAGCGGCGAGGGACGGGAACACCTCGACGCCCGCGGGGGCGTCTCGCAGCGTGCGCGAGACGACGAGGTTGCGGCGGTTCGGCAGCGCGCGCCCGATCGAGGCGAAGGTGCGGCGCCCCATCACGATCGCGTGCCCCGTGGTCAGGCGCTTGAAGTGCTGCAGATCCTCCGGGAGATGCCAAGGCAGCGCGCCCTCACGGCCGATGACGCCGTCGCGCGCGACCGCGACGATGAGCGAGAGCGGGAGCAGGTCGGTCATGGGTCGCGCGAGCCTAGCAGCGCGCGCTAACATCGCCGCATGCGCCTCTTCGTCACGCTCGCCTCGCTCCTCGCCGCGGTGCTCCTCCCGTCGCTCGCCCGCGCGCAGGCGTCGCTCCCGGTCTCCGTGCAGGTCACCGAGCTGGTCGACCTCGAGCGGGCGCAGCCGAGCTTCACCGTCACGGTCAGCGGGGACATCCGCGGGCTGCGCCTCGCCGTGCGCGAAGCCGG
>CAIUAC010000649.1 GCA_903896985.1 uncultured Sandaracinus sp. | reverse complement strand
CCGCCCGCGAATCCGCCCGCGAATCCGCCCGCGAATCCGCCCGCGAATCCGCCCGCGAATCCGCCTGCGAATCCCCCTGCGAATCCGCCCGCGAATCCGCCTGCAAACCCGCCCGCGAATCCGCCCGCGCCTGTCCCGCCCGTCGCTCCGGCTCCGCCGGCGACGCCGTGGTGGCTTCCGCAGACCTGAACGGTCGCGCACGGCTCACCTCCGCAGGGCGGTGGGCCGTGGCGTCGTCAGGCAGAGCGGGCGATGCGTTCGGCGGCGCGTGCGAGAGCGCCGACAACCTCGCTCGAGGCGTTGCGCAGAGCGGTGGGCACCTCGGGACCGAAGCGGTCGGGATGGAGCGCTCCGGCAAAGCGCCGCAGCGAGCGCCGCGCCGCTGCCCCGTCCGCGTGTTCGTCGAGTTCGAGGAGCGTCCCGGCGTCGGCCGCGCGGCGGAGTTCGCGCGTCTTGCGAAGAAGCAGCGTGTAGGTGTCCGAAGTCGCGCCCGGAGAGGCGGCCGCCCGTAGATAGCGCAGCGCCGCGAGAAGTCTGAGCGCGCGCGGCGAACCACGGGCGATCGACAGCAGCGCGTCGACCGCCGCCCCGGCGCGGAGAGTCGGCACCATGGCCGCCTCGTCGGGCCAAAGCGCGGCGTGCTCGAGGAGCGCCTCACCGAGCGGGGTGAGCACGAGCAGGCCGTCGCCGAGGAACCGACGCAGCCCGAGCAGAGGCTCCTGCGCGAGCGCGTCCCGCATCGCCGAAAGGACGAGATCCGCCGCGCGCACGGCGTCGGGCACGACGGGGACGCCGACGTCGGGCGCGCCCGCCGCGAAGCGATACTCGACCGAGTCCCACCGAAACAACGCCCGCACGCGCTCGCGCAGTTGCTCGCGGAGCGCGTGTGCGACCGCTTCGGGTCGCGCCGAACCGCTCTCGACCAGCCAGCGACCGACCGGCCCCGGAGGCGGCCCCGCCTGCAGCGCCTCAGCGTGGGCGCGGACGTCGAGCCCGCCGCTGCGCGCGAGACGATCGCCGAGCGAACCGCCTTGCGCAACCGCGCCTTCGAGCGCTCGCGGGGTGCCGTCGATGATCGCGAGGCGCGCTTCGCCTGGGACACCGCGAACGTGCAGCACTCCCGTCGCGTGAGAGCGTTCCAGCGCGAGGAGCGCGGTGGCGAGCGACGTCGCGGCCGGGAGCCGGTCCATGCACTCGCCCTACCGGAGCGCCACGAGAAAGTGAAATAACTGGCGAGGGCTTCAGTGGCCGTAGCGCGGATCGCGAGGGCGCAACGCCAGCGCATCGCGGATCTGACCGTAGCGGCTGGCGAGCGACGCGGGTGTGACGCCGTAGCGTCTTGCGACGGCCGTCTGCGTCACGCCGCCCATGCCTTGGGCCAGTGAGAGCGCGTACTCCACCGCAGCGGCGCATACGGCGGGCTTGCTCACGCGCGGGCGCAAAGCGTCCCGGAAGTCACGCCACAGCGCGTGCGCGAGGTCGAGCTGCCTCGCGGTGAAACCGGCCTCCCGCATCCCGATGTCGAGGAGCACATCGACCGCTTGCCACGAAGGCTCGGCGGCTGTGGCCACGCCCGCCGCGTCAGCCGCGGCGAGCGCGTGGTCGAGCAGTCCCTCGACGCTCTCCCCGGCCACGCTGCGCTGCGTCGCGGCGGCGACGCTCGCGCCGGCGCTGACGGCCGGGCGGCGACTGCGGGGCGGCGGCACCGATGGTTCACTCCGCCCGCCCACCGTCGGTGGCTTGCTGTGCGGGCCCGCTCCCGCGAGCGCTCCGCCTTCGATCCACGCGAGCAACGCCCGATGATCGCGGTTGCGCGGCGCGGCGCGCCCGGCGTCGTCGGCGAGCGCGTGCGCCTCGGCAAGCTCGCCCGCGCTGGCGAGACAGTGGGCGAGCGACGCGGTGACTTCATCCTCGAGCGGCTCGAGGCGATGCGCGCTGCGGAGGTGCGGGAGCGCCAGCGCGGGAGTCCCGAGGGCTACGTCGAGGAGGTGCCCGACGTTGTGGTGATACCAGGGGTTGCGCGGCATGATCGCGAGGGCGCGACGGTAGTGCGTGACGGCCGCGCGGAAGTTGCCGAGCAGCGCGTGGCAGAGCCCGAGGAGCGCGTGCACGACGTCGTCGTCAGCGCGAGCGCGCACCACTCGACGCAGATGCAGCGCGGCGCGCCATGGGTTCTCCTCGATGGAAAGCTCAGCGAGGTGCCGGTGCGCAAAGGTGGAGTCTTCGCTCCCGTCGGGAGCGAGCGCGGCGAGGCGCTCGAGCACTGGGGCGAGCTCCTTGCGGGGACGCGCGCGACGCAACAAGGATTCTGCCTCGCTGCGCAGCTGCTCGGTGCGCTCATCACCCTTGCGAGTCATCTCTCGGCTCGTATAGCCCGCCCATTTTCGCGCGGCAAGACCGACAGACAGCGCGCGCGGGGCTTGGGCGCGCGGGCCCTACGCGTCCTTGCGAGCGATTGCCACGACGAAGCCGCCGAGCCAGCGCAGCGGCGATCTCGACGCGAGCTTCTCCGCGTAAGCGAGCCCGGCGCCGAGCCCCGGCACCTTGTGCACGAAGGCTGCTGGCGTGAGGACGCGAATGCCGCGCAGCTCCACGAGGCGCAGCCCGGGCGGCAGGATCTTCGGCACGACCGTCGGTGGGTCCCAGCGGGTGTAGACGTCCGCCTCCGTGCGGCCGTCGGAAATGCGCTGAGGGCCTGCGAGGCGCTTGGCGAGGTAGCGCAAGCTCCACGGGTTGTAGAGTTCGATCGCGATGTGCCCGCCGACGCGCGTGACGCGAGCCATCTCGGCGACGGCTTTCCCTAGCTCGGGAATGTGCGCGAGCACCTTGAAGCTGCACGTGAGGTCGAACGACTCGTCCGCGAATGGCAGCGCCGTGGCGCTACCGAGCACGACGTCGAGCCCACGGCTTCGCGCGCGCCGGACCATGCCGGGGCTCACGTCGAGGCCGCGCGCCGAACGCGCGGTCTCCTTCAGGCGAGAGAGGACGAGCCCCGTGCCGCAGCCCACCTCGAGCACGCGCAGGTGTTTCGCGTACTCGGCGACGGCGTCGATCTCGAGGTCGTCGAGCATCGCGTGGTAGCCGCGCCCTCGCTCGCGCTCGTACCAGCCGCTGAAGTCATCGTAATACGCGCGGTTTTCAGAATCGGCGATCTTCGCCATAGGCGCGTGCCACTAGCCTCGCGCGCGCCGCGGCGCAAGCAGATGACCGCCGTGCGGGGTCATCGAGTCGAGCGGGCCAGCCCGTCGTAGACGTCCTCGTACTGCGCGGCCATCGGACGCGGCGTGTGACGGGCGAGCACCGCCTCGCGAGCGCGGGCTCCGAAGGACGCGCGCAACGCCGCGTCGTCGAGCAGTCGGTCGAGCGCGTCCGCGAGCGAGTCGGTGTTCGGCTCGACGGCGACGGCCGCGTCATCCTCGGCAAGCTCTTCCGCGGGTGTTCCCCGGACGACGACCACCGGACGCGCGAGGCTCATCGCCTCGAGCAACACGAGCGGGTGATCCATCTTCGCGTAGAGGTCCGTCGAGGGCAGCACCACGACGTCCGCCGCGGCGAGCAGCGCGTGGATGGCCCGCGTCTCGCCCACCCACCGCGTACGCGCCTCGAGCCCCGCTGCGCGAACGCGCTCGCGCAGGCGAAGCTCGGCGTCGCGCGCGCCTGCCGTCTTCGTGCGGCAAGCGAGCACGATCCACACGTCGCGCCGCTGCAGCGCGGCGACGGCATCCACCGTGCGCTCGGCGCCGTCGCCGAGTTCGAGGTCCCCCGGATAGAGCACGACGGGCGCTCCGGACGGCCAGCCGTACTCGCCGCGCGTCGCGGCGCGCGCGGACTCGCTCGCGGGCTCGAGCGGCACGATGCACGGTGCGATGCGCACGAGACGATCACGCGCGACGCCCTCCGCGAGAAAGCGCTCCTCGGTGTGCCGTGAGAGCACGATGTTGACGTCAGCGAAGAGCACCTCGCGGAGGGGCACGCCTCGCAGCGGCGCGCTCGCGATCGTGTGCACGGTGGGCACGCGGCGCGCGCGCGAGGTGACTCGACCGACCGACGAGGACCGCGGGTTCGGCGCGAAGAAGAAGTGCCAGAGGTCGACGCGACGCCCCGTCATCAACCGCAGGGCGACGCGAGCGTTGTCGACGAGCGCAGGCGAGAACCCGCCCGAGGTGCGCGCGTACGGAGTCTCGAGGCGCGCGCCCGGCAGACCGGGGTCGGCGCCGGGCCGCGTCAGGACCGTCGGCGCGTAGCGGGACAGGGCTCCCGCGAGGTCTCGGACGAGGTTCTTGCCGCTGTCGTTCCACGGCGGAGCGACAGGCTTCGAGACGAGTAAGACTTCGCGCATGGGGCGCGCAGTCTCGCACACACGACTCAGGGCGTCGTGGTCGCTCCTGCGCCGGTCGTGAGCGTGTTGAGCACGGTGACGGCGCACGAATCGACGCCGGTCCACCGCACGTCCGCGACGCGCCAGAAGTCGTTGCCGGTGCTGCCGCTCGCGCTCGCGCCGTTCAGCAAGCGGGAGCTGATGTAGACGGGCGTCGTCGCGATGTCACCGCAGTAGATGCGGACGGTCGCGGTGGTCGGCCCGGTGCCGTGATCCGAGTAGAAGTGGACGCCGACGCGGTACGTGGCGCTCATCACCGGAGCGTCGATGTTGATGTTCTCCGGGCCATAGCCATCGGTGTCGTCGATGTCGAGGCGCGGGTCATCCGGCGTACCCGCGACGTCCCACGCCGGCGTCCGGTTCGAGTAGTAGCAATCGTTCGGCGCGCTGAACCAGCCCGTGCCGCCGGCCATCCGGAGGAAGTGCGTGTCGATGTCGCTGTTGCCGGTGGTCCACTGCACCTCGACGCGAATGCCGTCGCCGCGCGCGGTCACCGTCGTGGTGCAGGTGGCCGTGAGGCCGCTGTTGTCGCGGACCACGAGCTGCACGGTGTAGACGCCGACGAGGTTCGGCGTGAACTGCGTCGTCGCAGAGTTCGGCGCAGAGAACGTGCCCGTCGCGCCCACTGGCGCAGAGAGCAGCGTCCACTGGTAGGTCGCGATGAAGCCGTCCGGGTCGCTCGCCGTCGCCGTCAGCGTGACTGCGACGAGCGGGCGCGTCACGGCGGGCGGGGGACACACGACACCGGGGTTCACCGGGCAGGCGCCCTCGTCCACGCTGCCGTCGCAGTTCTGGTCGGTGCCATCACACGTCTCGGCCGTCGGCAGGCGCTCGCCGGCGCAGGTGCCCCACCCCGCGACGCCTCCGCTGAACGAGCAGACCTGTGAACCATCACGGCAAACGCCGATTCCGCGCGTCGCGGGAGAACCGGAATAGCAGGCACGAACGTCACCGCTGCTGCAGGCGCACGTCTCGTCGGGGATCCCGTTGCAGTTGTCGTCGGCTCCGTTGCAGAGCTCCGCCACCGGGCCCGTCCAGCCGACGCAGGTGCCCCAAGCCGAGCCGACTCCGCCCGCGCCCGCGACGCAAAGCTGCGACCCGTCGCGGCAGAGACCGACGCCGCGCGTGATCGCCGTACCGTCGTAGCAGGCCCTGCTGCTGCCGGGCACGCACGCACAGCCATCGTCGACGAGGCCGTCGCAGTCGTCGTCGACGCCGTTGCACGCCTCGGCGCCGGGCAACACCGCGCCGCTGCACGCGCCCCAAGCGCTCGTCGTGCCGTCGGGCGCGAGGTCGCACGTCTGCGTGCCCGCGCGGCAAATGCCCATCCCCTCGGTGCCAGCGGCGCCGGTGTAGCAGGCGCGCGTCGTGCGCGGCGGGCACGAGCAGCCCTCGTCGGTCGCGCCGTCGCAGTCATCGTCGACGCCGTTGCAGAGTTCGATGACGGGCAAGGTGCCGCCCGCGCACGCCGCCCAGCTCGCACCGCCGCCGCTCGTCACGCACGACTGCGCGCCGTCGCGACAAGCGCCGACCCCGCGCGTCGCGGCCGGGCCCGCGTAGCAAGTGCGCGCTGCGCCGGGAGCGCAGTCGCAGCCCTCGTCGTTGAGGCCGTCGCAGTCGTCGTCGACGCCGTTGCACGACTCGATCGCCGGCAGCAGCGCGCCGCTGCAGGTGCTCCAGCTCGCCGTGCCGTCGGGGCGCAGGTCGCAGGTCTGAGCGCCCGCGCGACAGATGCCGATGCCGTCGGTGCCCGCAGGCCCCGTGTAGCAACCGCGCGTCGCGCCGGGCACGCAATCGCAGCCCTCGTCCGCGGTGCCGTCGCAGTCGTTGTCCAGGCCATCGCAGCTCTCGGCCGCGGGCAGGATGCTCCCGCCGCAAGTGCCCCAGTCGGAGCCGACGCCACCGCCGCCGACGACGCACGCCTGCGCGCCATCGCGGCAAACGCCGACGCCGCGCGTGTCCGCCGGTCCGGAGTAGCAACCGCGGCTCGCGCCCGCCGCGCAGAGGCACGCGTCGTCGATGACGCCGTCACAGTCGCCGTCCGTCCCGTCGAAGCAGACCTCGGCGCCGGGGAGCACCTCGGCGGCACAGGTGCCCCACGAGGGCGTTCCGTCCACGGCGCGCGCGCACGTCTGGGTGCCCGCATGGCAGGCGCCGTAGCCGACCGTGCCGGCCGGCCCCGAGTAGCAGGCGCGAGTGTCGCCCTCGGTGCAGGTGCAGCCCTCGTCGAGCAGCGCGTCGCAGTCGTCGTCCGTGCCGTTGCAGAGCTCTTCGCTCGGCAAACGCTCGCCGGAGCACGGGCCCCAATCGCTGCCTGCGCCGCCCGCGAGCAGCTCGCACGTCTCTACGCCGTCGCGACAGAGACCGACGCCGCGCGAGACCACTGCGCCGCTGAAGCACGCCCGCGTCGAACCGGGCGCGCAGAGGCAGTCTTCGTCGCTCGTCCCGTCGCAGTCGTCGTCGATGCCATTGCACACGTCGGAGCGCGGGAGCGTCGCGCCGACGCACGCGCCCCAGGTCGCACCGCCGGAGCTGTCGGGCGTGCAGTACTGCGCGCCGGCGACGCAGAGGCCGACGCCCTCGGTGCCCCCAGGCCCGGTGTAGCAGGGGCGCGAGGTCCCATCCGAGCAGCCGCAGCCCTCATCGATCGCGCCGTTGCAGTCGTCGTCGAGGCCATTGCAGATCTCGAGGCCCGGCGTGGTCGAACCGCCGCACGAGGGCTCCCACGCCGTGCCGATGCCACCGACGCCGCCGACGCAGTGTTCGATGCCGCGACCGCAGATTCCGACGCCCTCGGTGCCGACGGGGCCGTCGTAGCAGGGGCGCGTAGTGCCAGCAGCGCAGTCACAACCGTCGTCGACGACGCCGTCGCAGTTGTCGTCGAGGCCGTTGCACGCCTCGCCCGCGGGAGGCTCCGCGCCCGTGCACGCGCCCCAGGCTCCGAACTCCGTGCCGGTGTCGAGGCAAGTCTGGCGTCCGAGGAGACAGACGCCGACGCCAGCGAGCGCGGCGGGGCCCGGGTAGCACGACTGCTCGACTCCGACGGAGCACCCACAGCCCTCGTCGACTCGACCGTCGCCATCGTCATCGACGCCGTTGCAGACTTCGGTGCTCGGACCGCCGTCGACGTCGGCGTCGCCGCCGTCCGGGTCGACGCTCGCATCGCCGAGGCCCTGATCATCGGCGACTCGACCCCCGTCGCGGGTGCGGCCGACGGTCACTCCGGCCCCGCAATCACAGGCGGAAACCGCGACAGTCAGCACTGCGACACATGACCAGACCACTGCCGAGCGCCAAGGATGAAGCATTGCGAAGTCTCCCGCGCGATCGTGGGAATGGCCGCCCGCGCATTTTCGACGGTATCAGTCGAAGGGCAATCGGCGAAGGGGGGAGTTGGATCTTTGCGGCACGTTTCGCGTACTATCGGACGGATGAACGCTGCTGTCCGCGCGCTCCCCGGTTCCTTCCTTGTTCGCCTGATGGTCGTCTCCGCGCTGCTCGCCATGGCCGCCCTCTCGGGCTGCGCCAGCGGTGCAGAGCCCAACACGGACGCTTCTCCACCACCCCGCGACGCGAGCCTGGACGGCGGCAGCGGCGGCGGAGATGGGGACGTCGATGCGCCACTTCGCACGTGCGCGAGCGACCCGGACTGCGACGACGGCGACGCCTGCAACGGCCTCGAGGTGTGCGTCGAGCACGCCTGCGCGACGGGTACGGCGGTGGACTGCAACGACGCGGTCGCGTGCACGACGGACAGCTGCGACTCTGCCTCCGGCGCGTGCAACCACGCGCCCGACGACGCGCACTGCAGCGCCGGACTCGTCTGCGATCCGGTCGACGACTGCACCGCGCCGCTCGCGTGCGCGGTCGACGCGGACTGCGACGATCACGTCTTCTGCAACGGTGTCGAGACGTGCGAGCCGGCGTTCGGCTGCCGCCGCGGGACCACGCCCGCCTGCGACGACCTGCTCGGCTGCACGGTGGACACCTGCGACGCGACCGCGGACGCCTGCGCGCACACCAACGACAGCGCGCGGTGCGACGACTCGCTCGCGTGCAACGGCGTCGAGGCGTGTGACCCGGCGAACCCCATCGCCGACGGCGATGGCTGCGTGTTCGGCGCCTCGCCTGTCTGCGACGATGGCATCCCGTGCACCGTCGACGGGTGTAGCGAGGCCGCGGGCGGCTGTGCGGTGACGACGGATGACACCGTCTGCTCGGATGGCGTGTTCTGCAATGGCGAGGAGCGCTGCGATGCCACCGCGGGCTGCGGCGCCGGCGTGGCGCCGACGTGCGCTGACGCCATCGGCTGCACGAACGGTCGCTGCGACGCGACCACGGACGCGTGCGTCCAGGACCCCGACAACGCGTTCTGTCAGGACGGGCTGGTCTGCAACGGCGTCGAACACTGCGACGTGACGGGGACCACTCCCGGTCGCGGTTGCGCCGCGGGCGCGCCGATGGACTGCAGCGACGGGCTCACGTGCACCACGGATAGCTGCGCGGAGCCGGGCACGTGCGCGCACGGCGGCTCGGACGCGGACGGGGACGGCTTCCAGGCGGTGGGCTGCGCGACGGGGGCAGACTGCAACGATCTCGTCGCGGCGATTCACCCCGGCGCGGCCGAGCTCTGCGACGGTCTCGACAACGACTGCACGGGGGTCACGGACGACGGCGCCGGGATGCAGTGCGCCCTCGGCTCAGGAGCGCGCGTGTGCACGACGGCGTGCGGCAGCGCGGGCACGCAGGCGTGCAACGGCGCGTGCCGCCTCGGCCCGTGCGTGGCCGCCACGGAGACGTGCAACGACTGCGACGACGACGGCAACGGCGCGATCGACGACGGGCTGGCCTGCCGCCGCGGCACGAGCGCCAGCTGCTCGACGAGCTGCGGCACCGCCGGCTCGCGCACCTGCGCGGCCGACTGCTCCGGCTTCAGCGCCTGCGTCGCGCCGGTAGAGACCTGCAACGACTGCGACGACAACGGCAACGGCCTCGTGGACGACGGGCTGGCCTGCCGCCGCGGCACGGGCGCGAGCTGCACGACGAGCTGCGGGACGACCGGCTCGCACATCTGCTCGGTCGACTGCTCGGGCTATGGCACCTGCCGCGCCGCGACGGAGACGTGCAACGGCTGCGACGACGACGCCGACGGGACGATCGACAACGGCTTCGCGTGCCGCCTCGGTCAGACGACGGCGTGCACGACCCTCTGCGGCACGGCCGGAGTGCGCACCTGCGCGGGCGACTGCTCGGGCTACGGCGCCTGCGTCGCGACGGAGGTCTGCAACGGCTGCGACGACAACGGCAACGGCACGATCGATGAGGGCTTCACGTGTGCGGCGGGCGCCGCGCGTGGCTGCAGCACGGCCTGCGGGACCACCGGAACGCAAGCGTGTACGGCGTCGTGTGGGGGCTACGGCAGCTGCACCGCGGCCGAGGCTTGCAACAACTGCGACGACGATGCCGACGGCAGCATCGATGAGGACTTCGCCTGCCGACAGGGCGCGACCACGGCGTGTACGGTCTGCGGAAACGCGGGCGTTCGCACGTGCACGGCGACCTGCTCCGGCTTTGGCTCGTGTACCGCGACCGAGGTCTGCAACGGCTGCGACGACAACGCGAACGGCGTCATCGACGACGGCTTCGCGTGCGCGAGCGGCACCTCGCGCAGCTGCGCCACGGCGTGCGGCACGACGGGCACGCAGGCTTGCAACGCGACCTGCGGCGGCTACGCGACCTGCAGCGCGACCGAGGTCTGCAACGGCTGTGACGACAACGGGAACGGCACCGCGGACGACGGCTTTGCGTGCCGACAAGGCGCGACGAACGTCTGCACGACGGCCTGCGGCAGCCCGGGCAACCAGACCTGCAACGGGACCTGCAGCGCGGTCGGCGCCTGCACCGGCGCAGAGGTCTGCAACGGCTGCGACGACAACGGCGTCGGCGGCGCGGATGAGACCTTCACCTGCGTCCTCGGCGCGACGACCGCGTGCACGACCGCGTGCGGCATTGCGGGCACGCACACCTGCAACGGCGCGTGCAGCGGCTACACGGCAGCGTGCGTGGCCGCGGCGGAAGTCTGCGGCAACGGCTGCGACGACAACGGCAACGGGAGCATCGACGAGGGCTGCGTCGTTGGGCCGGGCGAGGTGACCTTCACGACGGTCGGCGCAAACACCTTCACGGTGCCGGCGGGCGTGACCCAGGTCAGCGTCGTCGTGGTCGGCGGCGGAGGCTCCGGCCCGGCCGGCTCGAGCAATACGGGCGGCGGGGGCGGCGGCGGCCTCTGCTATCTCAACAGCATCAGCGTCGTCCCGGGCGCGTCGATCAGCGTGATCGTGGGCGCGGCGGGCGGCGCAGGGACCGCCGGTGGAGCGTCGAGCTTCAACGGGACGCTGATCGCGGCGGGTGGCTCGGGCACGACGACCGCGACGGGCGCCGCGGGCGGCGGAGGCAGCGGTGGGACGTGCTTCACGGGCGGGGCTGGAGGTAGCTTCGTCGGCGGCGGGGCTCCCTATCACGCGGGCGCGGGCGGCGCGGCCGGGTACACCGGCAACGGAGGCCGCGGAGGCGATGCGTCGGGCTCGTCGTGCCCGGTCAACTCGGCGGCGGGCGCGGGCGGCGGCGGCGGTGGCGGTGGCGCTGGCAACGATCCCGCGAACTGCGGCTTCGGCTACGGCGGCGGCGGCGGCGGCGTCGGGGTGCTCGGCGTCGGGACGAGCGGGGCGGCGGGCGTCAGCGCTTGCGCCTGCGGCGGCCAAGGCGCCCCGGGAGGCGCCGGCTCGAGCGGAACAGCCGGACTCGCAGGCGCGGGTGGCCGCTATGGTGGCGGGGGCGGCTCGGAGAACGCCGGTCAGGGCGCTGTCCGCGTGATGTGGGGCGGCGGCCGGACGTTCCCGTCGGGCGGCGCGACGCTCCTGTATCACGGCTATGCCGACCCCGGCCTCGCCGGCTGTGTCATCACTAGCTACAACGCGACCGCCGCGACGAACCTCGGCGGCAGCTACCCGTACAACGCGGGCGACAGCATCATCTGCCGCGCCTGGAAGCTCGCCGCGACGGTCTGCACGACGGCGCCCGTGGGCTACGGCTACGTGCCGCCGGGCAACTGGTCCTGCCCGAATTCGGGCGGCTTCACCGACCCCACCTTCGGAACCTACTGCGCCGTCGCCAACCAGTACTCCTGCTCGGACTGCTACGGCGCGTGCAACGCCGTGTGCGCCTACAACCCACTGTCGCTCCGCAACTGCGCGGGCTCCGAAGCCAGCCAGCCGTAGCGCGCTCCCGAGCACGCGCTCAGCGACCGCGCTCGTCCCGGGAGCGCGGCGCCGGATCTCGGCTTCCTTGACGGCGGGCGCGCCCGTGCCGCACGTTGGGGGCACGTGCCCGGTCGTCTCACTGCCTGCCTGCTCGTCGCCGCCACGCTGCTCGGCGTGCTCCTGTCGCCGAGCGGCAGCGTGGTCGCGCAGGACGTCCCTGCGGCGGACGCGCCGACGCCCGTCGTGGACCTGCTGGCCGGTCGGACGATCCTCTCGGCCCCCGAACGCCCGGCCGACCTCGTCGTGATCGTCAGCATCGATGGGCTCCGCGCCGACGCGATCGCGCCGGCGTTGAACGCGTTCGCGATGCTGCGCAGGCGCGGCGTGAGCGCCGACGCGGCGTCGACGATCCGGCGCTCGACGACGCTCGCCTCGCACGCGTCGATGCTCTCCGGCGTGGACGTGGACGCGCACGGGATGACGTGGAACGCGTGGCGCCCCGAGCGCGGGCGCGTCCACTTCCCGACGGTGCTGCAGGTCGCGGCCCGCGCGGGGCTGCCTGCCGCCATGTTCGTGGGCAAGAACAAGCTGCGGCACCTCGTGGCCGAGGACGACCCCGGCGTCGCCTTCACCGTCAACGGGCGGGGCTGCGGGAGCGTCGTCGACCGCGCGACGCCTTGGCTGCGTGACACGGCCGCAGGCGTCGCCCTACTCCACTTCGCCGGGCCGGACGGCGCAGGTCACCGGCGCGGCTGGATGTCGCCCGCATACCAAACGGCCGTGGCGGACGCCGACGCGTGCCTGCAGCGGGTCATCGACGACCTACGGGCGCGCCCGACAGGGCTGCAGCATGTGCTGCTCCTCGTGACCGCCGACCATGGCGGGCACGGTCGGAGCCACGGTACGGCGCTCGACGTCGACCGCCACATCCCGTGGTTCGCCTGGGGCGGCGCCGCTACGCGCGCGCAGACGATCACTCGACCTGTCAGCACGATGGACACTGCCGCCACGGTGCTCGCGGCGCTCGGCCTGCCGCAGACCCCGGGCATCGTCGGTCGGCCAGTGACGGAAGCACTGCGCCCGCGCAATGCCGTCGTGGCAGGCGCGGGCGCCGCTCGGCCCTCTGGTCGGCCGAGCGCTCGGCGCGGTGGAGCGCTTGGCCGTGTGGCCCGGGCTCCAACACGCCCGATTCAGTGATCGCCTACTTGGTGGCGGCCGTCTTCTCGAGGTGAATCGGGAACTTCGGCGTGCCGGCCTTCGCGCGCGCCTTCTTGTTGTCCCGTCCGAGCTTGGTCGTCTTCGCCTCGCGGCGGTTCCACGTCATCTTGGTGTTCGAAACCATCGGCGTCTCCCTTGGGACGCGCTGTTTAGCCCACTGGGTCCCGTAGCGCAACGCTCATCGCGTGCGCCGTCAGCCGAGCGCGCAGGCACACCGCGAGCGGCCCAGGCACGCCGGCGCCGATCGGCGCACCGTCGGCGACGACCACCGGCATCACGCCGCGGACGGCGCTGAGCAACATCACCTCGTCTGCGTCGTATATATCGCGTGGCGTGAGCATCCGCGCCTCGACGCGCAGCCCGTCCGTGCGTGCGAGCGCGGCGACCGTCGCCCACGTGATGCCGGGCAGCACGCCGGCGCTGAGCGGTGGACTTTGGAGCACGCCGCCGCGCGCCACGACGATCGTGCTGGTCGCGCCCTCGAGGACCTCGCCGCTGTCCGTCACGAGCAGCGCGTCGTCCGCACCCCGGCTGCGCGCGATCTCGAGCGCGAGCGCCTGCCGCAAATAGGCGAGCGCCTTGCTGCCGGCGAGCCCCGTCGCGTCCCTGCCATGGGCGGCGGCGACGAGCGACACCGTCACGCCGCGCGCGTACTCCGCCTCGGTCGGCAGCCGCAGAGGCGACACCACGACGATCCGCCGTGCCCGCTCGTCGCCGCGAATCCGCGGTCCCGCGCCGCCCTCGCCCCGCGTCACGAGCACCCTCAGGTGGCTCTCTGAGCGCTCCGTGAGCGCAAGCGCCGCGCGCACCTCACCCGCGAGCACGTCGACCCCGATGGGGAGCGCCAGACGCGCCGT
>CAIUAC010000648.1 GCA_903896985.1 uncultured Sandaracinus sp. | reverse complement strand
GGCTGCCTACGGCTACGGCGCGCATCCTGCACATCCTCGCGAGCGAGCAGCGCTCGTTCAAGCTCGCGGAGGCGGTCGCGCCCCTAGGCGCCCTCGTCAACGATCGTCAAGCGGCGATCGTCGTCGACTCCGGCGTCGTCGCCGCGACGGTGCCGGTGACGCTGCGCCTGCACGGGCTCGACCATCTCCCGCGCAGCGAGTGGCACATGGAGGTCGCGGCGCATCGCGTCCTGACGCCGGTGCTGATCCTCTCTGCGCTCTCGAGCGCGGTCGAGAGCGCCGTCAACGACCAGACCGATATCGTGTTCGAGGCGCGCTCGCGCATCGCCATCGAAGGGCGCCCCGACATCGTCGAGTTCACGGACCGCGGCTACTCCGCGGCAGGCGTCGCGAACGAGCGCGCGCTGTCTCGGCTGCGGCTCTTCGAGACGCTCGAGGTCGTCTACGGCAACCCCTTCGAAGAGGCGCGCGTCCGCAGCGTCGAGCTCGATCTCACGGTGCGCTACGCCCGTGAAGACACGACGATCGTCGACGCGGTCGTCGCCGACGACGAGGTCGATCCGGGCGAGCGCGTGAACGTGCAGGTGACGCTGCGCTCGTATGGGCACCCCGACGAACTTCGGACGATTCCCGTGGATATTCGCCCAGAATCGGCCGGCTCGGACGTCGAGATCGCGATCCAGCCGGGCGACGACGTCGCGCTCGAGAGCCCGGAGCCGCGCTCGATCAGCGACCTCCTCGGCATCGTCGGCAACCGCCTGCCGGCGACCTCGCTCGTCGTCTCCACGAAGCTGCCCTCGCGCGGGCTGCGCTTCGAAGGGCACCTCGTGCGCAGCCTGCCGCCGAGCGCGCTCGACGCGCTCTCGCTGACGAACGGCAGCGCTCCGTCCGCGCCCTTCAACACTCAAGACCGCCAGATTTTCCCAGGCACTCGCCTGCTCGGCGGCTCGGCTCACCTCCGACTTCATGTGCGCGCGACCCCGCGCACGCCCTGAACGCACCACGACTCACTCCATGAACTTCCACTTCCTTCGCTCCCCCCGGCTCGCGCTCTCGCTCACGCTCATCACGGCGGCGCTCGCCGGCAGCGCGCTCACCGCGCGCGCCGTCTCTACGCGCACCTTCGTCGTCGACGAGCAGACGACCTTCGCCGCCGGCGAGCTCACGCGCGCCGCGGCGTTCTCGGACGGAACCGTGCGCGCCTCGGTCGACGTGCGGCGCCTGCCGCTGACGGAGACTCCCGTCGCTTGGTCGCTCGCGCGCGCCGCGGACGGCACGACGTACATCGGCACCGGCAACGAGGGCAAGGTGTGGCGCCTGCGCGGCGAACAGCTCGCCGTCTTCGCAGAGACTGGCCAGCTCGTCGTCACCGCGCTCGCGCTCGCGGACGACGGCACGCTCTACGCCGGCACGCTACCCGACGGGAAGATCTACGCGATCGACACGCGCGCGACGGCACCGGTACAAGCGCGCGAGCTCGCGCACCCCGCGGGCGCCGAGCACATCTGGGCCCTCGCGTGGGACGCGCGTCGGCACACGCTCTTCGCCGGCACCGGGCCCGAGGGCAAGGTGTTCGCGGTCTCGCCGCGCGGTCAGGCGGATGTGTGGCTCGACAGCGAGGCGAGCCACGTGATGAGCCTCGCGCTCGCCGCGGACGGCGCGCTCTACGCGGG
>CAIUAC010000647.1 GCA_903896985.1 uncultured Sandaracinus sp. | reverse complement strand
GGGCGCCAAGCCACGTCGCGAGGGGCCCGAAGACCTGCCTCGGAGCGTCGTCCGCGACGAAGAGATCGGCGTGCGCCCACCACACGCGCGGGTCCCCGACGCGCAGCACCTCGACGTCCGCGCCGCCCCAAGCCTCGAGCACGCTGAGCGAGGCGCGCTCGGGGACGATGCCGTCGCGGTTCGACACGACGACGAGCAGCGGCACCGTCACGCGCCGCAGCGCCTCGCGCACGTTGACGCCGCGCAGGACGAGGTCGCGCCCGGCGATCCAGCGCGCGAGGTCGGCGTTGACGGCGGGCTGAGGGTCCTCGACGGTGCGGACCATCTCGGAGCCCGCGGAGAGGTCGACCTGCGCCGCGTTGAGGTACGGCGCGAGCACCTGCGGGACGCGGCGCGCGAAGGGGAGCGCGGCGCGCGCGAGAGACTCGGTCCCGCGGACGCGCAGCAGCGAGACGAGGCGCGGGGAGCCGAAGGCGACGCGCACGGCGGGGTGCACGTCGTCCCAAGCGAGCGGCGCGCCCATCGCGATCAGCCCGACGACGGGCGCGTCAGGCGTGTGCGCGAGATAGGCATACGCGAGCGAGCCACCGAGCGAGCAGCCGACGAGCACGACGCGGCGGTCCGCCTGATGCGTCGCCTCGCAGACGGTCGCGATGGCCGCGGGGAGGTCGGAGAGCGCGTACGCCTCGAGGCTCGCGTCCGCCGCGCGCGCGTCGAGGCGCGCGGAGCCGCGCTGAGCGCGCAGGTTGACGGTCCAGACCTCGTGCCCGCGCTCCGCGAGGCTGCGCGTCATCGAGGTGCCGCGCGGGTGAAAGCCGAAGATGAAGCTGTTCATCCCGTAGCCGGGGACGAGCAGCAGCGGGGGCAGGTGCGGCTGACGGTGACGCGTCGAGTGCGTCCGCGTCAGCTCGAGGAGCCAGCCGTCGTGCGTCAGGGTGCGGAGCTGATCGACTCGGAGATGCGCCAAGGTTCGTAAGGTCCGCTCGGCGCGCGAGGCGCCGCGGGGCTCAGAAGCCGAGGTCGAACGGGATCGGCGGGAGGCTGCCGTCGGGGAAGCCGGGGACACCACCGTCGGAGCCCGGGAGCGGAGCGCCGAGGTCGAACGGGATGGGCGGCGGGCCACCGCCGTCGCGGCCGGGGCCGCCGAACGGCGGGATGCAGACGCGCCCGCCAGGGCCGAACGGGAGGGCCTGACACACGTAGCCCTCGGCCGTGCGGCAGTCAGTGCTCGCGGTGCAGGTGTCGACGCACTGTCCGCCGCCGCCGAAGCCGAGCGTCAGGCAGGTGGCGCCAGCGCCGCAGGTCGCCGCCGTCGTGCACGCGACCGAGCAGTAGCCGCCGGGGAGCGTGATGAAGCCGCCGAGGTTCGTGATGCAGGTGCCGCCCATGATGGCGGTGCAGTCCGCCGCCGTCGCGCAGCCGGCGCCGACGCTGCCCGTCGGAGGACCACCGGCGTCGCTGAGGATCGGACCACCGTCGCGCGCGCCGCCGTCGGTGAAGATCGGACCACCGTCAGTCGGGAACGGGCCACCGTCGACGTAGACCGGGCCGCCGTCCGTCGGGAACGGACCGCCGTCCGTGAAGATTGGGCCGCCGTCGTAGGGGTACGGGCCGCCGTCGTAGGGGTACGGGCCGCCGTCGTAGGGGTACGGGCCGCCGTCGTAGGGGTACGGGCCGCC
>CAIUAC010000646.1 GCA_903896985.1 uncultured Sandaracinus sp. | reverse complement strand
GTCCGTCGACGGCGCGCTCATGTGCCCAGTGACGCGCGCGGACTTCACCTGCCTCGAGTCGTTCGTCGCGTCGCCGGGGCGCGCCTTCGCGCTGCCGCTCGCCTTCGACGCCTGCGCGTGCTGTGCGCGCGCCGAGTGCACGGTCGAGGTCGACGACGCGGCGCAGACGCTGCGGCTGACGTCGACGCTCTGCGCCGATCCGTGCGACTGCTCGACGTGCCACACGCCCGTCGCGGAGTGCGCCGTGCCGCCGCTCGCGGCCGGCGATTGGCTCGTGCAGGTCAACGGGACGGACGCCTATCGACTGCCCGTGCGGGAGGACTCCGGCCGCACGCCAGCGCCGCCAGCGTGCGTGGACTATCAGGAGCCCAACCCGTGCGCGACCGGCGGAGGCATTTCGACGCACGTCGGAGGGACGGTCGCCTGCGCACAACAGCCACCGGGCGCAGACCGCTACTACATCAACCTGCGTGAGGACTGCGGCAATTGCAGTCGCGAGAGCACGTGCACGGTGATCGTCGAACCACGCCTCACGTCCGCCGACCCACCGGGGGGCGACATCCACGTCACGCCGCTTCGCTTCCACGCGGAGTGCGACCCGGTGTGTCCCCCCCCACCTGCATCGTGAACACGAGGCGCTGTCAGGTGCCGCCGCTCGTCGACGGCGAGTACTACCGCGTCTTCGTCGACGACACGCTGCGTTTCGGCTTCACCGCTGGCCGGGAACCGGCCGTGTGTGAACCGATGATGGGACGCTGAGCGCGGCCGCTCAGCCCCGCGCGCGCTGCACCGCAGCGTCCACGGTGTTGCGCAGCAGCATCGCGATGGTCATCGCGCCGACGCCGCCAGGCACCGGCGTGAGCCACGACGCCTTCTCCTTCACGGCGTCGAAGTCCACGTCGCCGGAGAGCTTGCCGTCCTCGCCGCGGTTGATGCCGACGTCGATGACGACGGCGCCTTCCTTGACCCAGTCGGCCTTCACGAGCCGGGACTTGCCGACCGCCGCGATCAGCACGTCGGCGCGCGCGCACTCGGCGGCGAGGTCCACCGTGCGCGAGTGCGCGATGGTCACCGTCGCGTGCTCCTCGAGCAGCATCAGGGCGACGGGCTTGCCGACGAGGTTCGAGCGACCGAGCACGACGGCGCGCTTGCCGCGGAGGTCGACGCCCGCCTCGCGGAGCATCCGCATACAGCCGCTCGGCGTGCAGGGGCGCAGGCCCTTGCCGCCCGTCGAGAGCAGGCCCGCGTTGACGGGATGGAGGCCATCGACGTCCTTCTGCGGATCGATCGCGTCGACGATGGCGGCCGCGTCGAAGCCCGCGGGAAGCGGGAGCTGAACGAGGATTCCGTCGACGTCGGCGTCGGCGGAGAGCGCCTCCACGCACGCGAGCAGCTCGGCTTGCGAGGTCGTCGCGGGCAGGCGAATCACGCTGCCGCGCAGGCCCGCCTCGTGCGCCGCCTTTTCCTTGTTTCTCACGTAGACCTGGCTCGCCGGATCTTCTCCGACCAGCACGACCTCGAGCCGCGGGCTGCGACCGTGCGCCTTCGCGAAGGCTTCGGCGTCGGTCTTCACTTCGGCGCGCACGCGCGCGGCGATCACTTTGCCGTCGAGGATCTGGGCGGTCATCGGGTCTCCTTGGAGCGGGGGGTCAGGCGCTCGCGGCAGCGGGCGCTGCGGGCGAACTAGGCGCGGATGGCGGCGCGGCGAGCTTCGTCTTCGCGTGCCTCTGGAAGAGCACGTAGAGGACGCCCGCGCCGACGACGGCGACGACGCTGATCAGCTGCGACGTCGAGAGGCCGAGAAGCCCGCCGCGGTCGTCGGCGCGGAGGTACTCGAGCAGGAAGCGGATCACCGAGTAGCCGCCGAGGAACAGGCAGAAGATCTGCCCGTCGAAGCGCTTGCGCGGGTGCACGACGAGCATGAGCGTCGCGGCGAGCGTCAGGCAGCCGAGCGCCTCGTAGAGCTGCGTCGGGTGCACCGGCAGCGACGGCAAGCCCGCGCTCGAGAGCTCGTGCAGGCGGAACTGCGCCTCGCTCGCCGGAGACCACGCGGGGAACGAAAGGCCAAAGGGCCCGTCGGTCGGCAGGCCGAAGCAGCAGCCGCCGAGGAAGCAGCCCATGCGACCGAAGAAGAGCCCGAGCGAGATGCTCATCGCGGCGCCGTCCATGCCCTTGAGCACGGGGAACTTCTCGCGGTGGAGGAAGTAGATGCAGTACGCGGCGGCGGCGATCAGGCCGCCGTAGTAGGTGAGCCCGCCGCGCCAAAACGCGGCCCACGCGAGGCAACCGTCGAGCGTGAAGGCCTCGGGCGCGGGCCTGCAGACCGCAGCCGCCGCGTCCCAGATCCCCTCGATCGCGTGGCACTCCGCCTGATCGACGTGCCAGGCGACGAGCGACGGATTCGTGCAGAGGTGCACGTAGTCCCAAAAGTATCCGTCCGCGATCACGTGGAGCACGCGCGCGCCGGCGACGCCCGCGATCAGCGCGAAGAGCCCGAGGTCGAGCATCACCTCGTGGTCGTGTCGCCCGCGCTTCGCCCAGCGCACCGCCATCCAAGTGACGAGCGCGAAGCCGCCCACGAGCATGACGAAGTACGAAGGGAGCGCCTGCCCGAAGATCGTGAAGAGCGGCGTGTGCATCGCGCGCTGGCTACGCTTCGTCCGCGGAGGCGCTCGAGTCGGCTGCCGGGGCGTCTGCGACCGCAGGCACGTCGTCAGCGGCCTTGGGCGCGGGCGCGGCGGGCGCGTCCTTGACGCC
>CAIUAC010000645.1 GCA_903896985.1 uncultured Sandaracinus sp. | reverse complement strand
TGCGGCTTGTAGAGATCGCGAAGAAGCCCAACGACATCAGCCGCGTGCTCGGCGACCTCGGCTACGCGAGAGCGCCGCCGAGCGCGCCGCCTCGCGCCGAGTCATCGGCCCTCGTGCACGGGCAGCTGCGGCTCGAGTTCGGGTGAAGCCGCCTCGGGTGACCTTGGTGGGTTGAGCGGCTGCGCGGAGCGCGGCCAGGGAGAGGTGCGTCCGGCGCGTGAACATCGTTGGAAAGTGGGGATTCCCGCTTCGCCGAAGACCGTCCGGAGGACTCGCCTCGACGCCAAGATTGTGCTGCGGGGCGCCGTCGCGTGGGGTTCAGCCGTGCATGGAGCGGGGACTGCCACATGGAGAAGCGACGCGTCGGGCGTTCGGATGGACTACGCGCCGCCCTGGGTGACCGCGCCGGGCGAGGGACGTGCTCGACACCCGCGGCGCATCCACTCGCGAAGGTCTGCGCATCGAGGGTCGAGCGAGATACGCGGGTGTCGCTCGTCGAGCGCGCGGGCGCTGCGCTCGTCCCTCGCCCGTCGCTGATGGAGGCGATGCAGAGGGGCACGGTGCGCGACTGCGGTCGGGCACGCGGCAATCACGATGTGGCGTGGAACTCTCCGGGGCGCGAATCCGTCCTCATTCCGCCGCAATCGGCTTCTTCGCGGGCAGCATCGGGCGAATGGTCTTGATGCCCTTGGCCGTCGTCTCGGCGAGGCGCAGGTCGTACTGCTGCTGGAGGTTGAGCCAGAAGTCCGGCGTCGAGCCGAAGGCGCGCGCGAGGCGCAGCGCGGTGTCCGCCGTGACGCTGCGCTTGCCGGCGACGATGCCGCTGATGCGATTGGCGGGAACGTGCAGCGCGGTCGCGAGCGCGTTGGCGCTCATGCCGAGCGGCACCAGGTACTCTTCGCGGAGGATCTCGCCTGGGTGAATCGGGCGCATACGGTTCTTCATAGGGGGGCCTCAGTGGTAGTCCACGACCTCGACGTCGGCGGGACCGGTCTCGGTCCAGCGAAAGCAGATTCGAAACTGGTCGTTCACGCGAATGGAGTGCTGGCCTCGACGGTCGCCAGAGAGCGCCTCGAGCCGATTACCTGGGGGAGACGCGAGGTCCGAGAGGACGGCGGCTGCGTGGAGCATCACGAGCTTTCGCTCGAGGACCGCGCGGATCGCGCGGAACTTCCGCGACTTACCGCCGAGGAACACGGCCTCCGTCTCCTTGCAGCGGAAGGACTCGATCACGGGCCAGAAGAATAGCGGCCCGACGTTGTACGTCAAGCGTACAGGTGCGCTCGATTTGCCCACCCCGCGGGGGCTCCCGCGCGAGGTCGCGCATCCTCCTCGGCACCTCGAGTGCGGACGAGCGGGACGTTGGGCCGGGTGCGCCGTGTCGACGGAATCGACTTCGTCCACTTGAAATGCGTGATTGCTTCGGCCTAGAGCCGCACCGCGATGATGCCCATGACCCCTCGCCTTGTTGGCCTCGTTCTTGTGCTCGCGACGACCGGCTGTTTTCCAGCCTCTCAGGAGACGCTGAGGACGCGCGCTGCTTTTGATTTTCAGTGCGACAGCGCGAGGTAGGTCTTCTCTACTTCGCCGCGCTCGAGGCTCTGCGAGAGCACCGCCGCCATCTCCGGCGAGAGCGCGAGCAGCAGCGCGCCGCTCGTCGCGCGATCCAGCCGATGCACCGTGTAGACGCGCCGCCCGAGCGCGCGCCGTGCTCGGACCATCGCGACGTCGTCTTCGCGCGTCATGCCGCCTCGGTGCACGAGCAGCCCCGAGGGCTTCGAGACGACCGCGAGATCGTCGTCCGCGTAGAGGAGCTCGATCATCGGTCGGGGGGCGCGGCTCCCTCGAGGTCGGCCCGCACGAGCGAGTAGAGCGCCATGTCGCAGCGCGCGTCCTTGACCACGCGCGCGGAGCGGAGCACGCCCTCGCGCACGAAGCCGGCGCTCTCCGCCACGCGGTGTGAGGGCACGTTGCGCACGTCGGCGAGCAGCTCGAGCCGCGCGAGCCCGAGGTCGCGGAGCGCCCAGCGAGAGAGGAGCCGAAGTGCGCGCGTGGCGACCCCGAGCCCGCGCAGCTCGCGCACGACCCAGTAGCCGATCTCGCCCTTCTGGCTGCGCCAGTCGAGGTCGTGCACGCCGATGGAGCCCGCGAGCACGCGCGTCGCGGAGTCGATGATCGCCATCGGCACGGCGGTTCCCGTGATGCGGAGCAGATCGTGCGTCTCGATCCACGCGCGCGCTTCCTTCGCACCTCTGCCCGCGCTGCGGCGAGGCGCTCGAGGCGTATCAGGGCATCGAGGGCGGGCACGTCTTCGTGCTCGGCACGCACTACAGCGCGAAGATGAACGCCGTCTACCTCGACGATAAGGGGCAAGAAGTGCCGATGTTCATGGGCTGCTACGGCATCGGCGTCTCGCGCCTCGTCGCCGCGGCGCTCGAGCAGAACCACGACGCGGACGGCATCGCGTGGCCGATGGGCATCGCGCCCTACCACGTGATCATCACCGCGCTCGGCAAGGACGACGCCGTGC
>CAIUAC010000644.1 GCA_903896985.1 uncultured Sandaracinus sp. | reverse complement strand
GATCGTCTACCCGATGGCCGTCGACAAGCCGGTGCTCTACTTCCACGCGAGCGCGCCAGTGCGCCTCGAGCACGTCCGCGTCGAGGCGGTCGGCGGCACCGTCCGCGAGCACTGGCCGCTGACCGGCAGCGCGCGGTTCCCCACGGCGATCGACTGGACCGACGTCGCGCTCCTCGCGACCGAGCGCGCCGGCGGCGCGCGCTGCGGCGGCGTGTTCCCCGACGCGTCGATGCGCCCCTGCGCCGACCTCGCGGGCGGCGAGGCGTGCGAGTCGCCGGGCCTGCCGGCCCTCGTCTCGCCCGCCGCGACCTGCCTCGGCAACGGCGCTTCGCGGCTGCCGTTTCTGTTCTATCGCTCGCGCACCTCGACGTTCACGCCGCCCCTGCGCGTGCGGACGCTGCCGTCGGGCGACCTCGAGCTGACCAACACCGGCGACGCGCCGATCCCCGGCTGGGTCGTCCGAATGCGGCGCGGCAGCGGGCAGGTGCGCACGCTCGCGGTGCGCGGGCCGGGCGCGCGCGCGACCGTCACGCTCGGCAGCAACTTCGCGAACCCCGTCGTGCCGTCGGAGAGCGACGGCGAGCAGCGACCGGCGAGCGATCAGCCCGCGCTCCCCGGCAGCGAGGAGCCTGGGCGACAGGGCGTGCGCCTGACGCTCCGCGATCTCGGGCTCGACGCGGGCGAGACGGACGCCTTCCTCCGCGCGTGGGACGCGGCGCTCTTCGGGGAGCGCTACGTGGCGCTCGTCGATGTCCTCCGCGCTGACGACGAGTCGACGATGAGCGACTCGCTCCTTGGCAGTCACCGTCGGAAGCGTCTCGTCAGTCCCGACGCTGACGACGAGACGACGATGAGCGACTCGCTCCTCTACTTCCTGCCCGAGGCGACGTGCGACGGCGTCTCGCGCCTCAGCTTCGTGCCCGCGCCGACGCGCGTGCGCCGCGCGCTCGCCCTCTGGCAGCCGACGCGCTGAGGCGCGTCCGGGCGAGGCTCAGCCCCGCTTGAGCGCGCGCTGCCCGACCGCGTCGACCAGCTTCGCGTAGAGCCACGGCGAGGCGCGCTTCAGGCGCCACGCCCAGCGGCCATCGGCGTGCGGCAGCACGAAGAACGAGCCGCTCTCGACGCCGTCGAGGGCGATGCGCGCGATATCGTCCGCGGACCACTTCGACCGCTTCATCAGCTTCTCCGCGAATTGCAGCTTTCCCTCGTCGCGCACGCCTCGGCTGCTCTTCGCGATCTCGGTCGGGAAGAAGCTCGGACAGAGGCAAGTCACGCCGACGCCGCGCCCAGCGACCTCGGCGCGCAGCGTCTCGCTGAGCGCGATCACGCCCGCCTTCGTCACGTTGTACGGGCCCATGTCCGGCACGTAGACGATGCCCGCCATCGACGCGACGTTGAGGATGTGTCCCGTGCCCCGCGCCAGCATCGCGGGCACGAAGTGATGGCAGCCGTGGATCACGCCGAACAGGTTCACCTCGAGCTGCAGGCGCCAGTCCTCGAGCGACACCTCCCCGATCGGACCGGCGACCGCGATGCCCGCGTTGTTGATCAGCAGGTCCGTGCCGCCGAGCTTCTCCTGCGCGAACTCCGCGAGGGCCTTCACGTCGTCGGCGCTCGTGACGTCGCAGCGCGTGACGAGCGCAGCGCAGCCCGCCGCGCGGACGAGCCGCTCGGTCTCGTCGAGCCCCGCCAGGTACACGTCCGAGAGCACGAGCCGCGCGCCGCGCCTCGCGAGCTCCCGCGCGAACGCCCGCCCGAGTCCACTGCCCGCGCCCGTCACGACCGCCCGCGTCTCGCCGCTGATGTGCATCGCCTCTCCCTCCGACCGCCGGGGCGTGGCCGTCCTGTGACACGCCCCTTCTGTCGGTCCCCGCGCCTTTGCGTATATGCTGCCCAGTCATGCACGTCGCACGCCGCTTCGCAGGTCGTCTTCTCGTCTCCGGCACCGCGCTCCTCGCGCTCTTGACGATCGCAGCGTGCGGCGACGACGACGCGACACCACCGCCAGTCCCTGACGCGGGCCCGACCACCTGCGCCGCGACGACGCCGCTGCCCGACCTGCGCTGGATGCGCACCTCGCTCGGCTCGACCGTCGGCGTGACGCGCGACAACACCCTCGGGCTCGCGCGCGACTTCTGCGCGGACGTCGTCGTCACGCTCGAGTCCTCGATGCCGTCGGTCGCGACGGTGCCCGCGAGCCTGACCATCCCCGTCGGCCAGAGCGACGTCGCGACGACCATCACGCCGGTCGCCGTCGGCACGACGACCATCACCGCGCACGTCACGCGCGGGATGAGCACGTGGACCGGGACGTTCAACTTCGACGTCGTCTCGGCGACGCTGCCAGCGTGCGCGGGCTAAACACCATTGCCACGCGTGCCGGGTTGAGCGCATCCGACATCGAATCGGCTTTGCAGGATGAAACTTGGCGCCCAGTTGCTGAAGCCAATCGGGCCGACATGCT
>CAIUAC010000643.1 GCA_903896985.1 uncultured Sandaracinus sp. | reverse complement strand
TGGGTTCGAGCGCGCGCGGCAGGGCGCGACCGTGGTGGCGGCGGGACCCGCGCCGATGGAGGTGCGCGTCGCGCCCTCGAGCTGGGTGATGCTGGCGGTCGTGGGCGTGTTCACCTGCGGCGTGGGCGCGCTCGGCTTGCTGCTCACCTGGCGCCGCTTTCCGAGGCGCATGGACGCGGACGGCCTCACGCTGCGCAACGGACGCAGCTACCGCTGGAGCGAGCTGACGCTGCGCCGTCGCGTGGCCGCGCACCGCCCGAACGTCGTGCTCGGCTACGACCTCCTCGCGCGCGATGGCTCCGAGATCCGCATCGCGCCCGGCGCGCTGGTCCGCGGCGCGGACGTCGTCGCGTACCTCGTCGCGCGGCTCGGCTAGGCCGCCGACTCGCGGTCACCCCCGCCGGGCGCGTCGTGCTCCTGCACCGCGGCCGTCGGCGCCAGCGGCCGGGGCGTGTCCGACAGCTGGGACCACTCGGAGCTGTCGAGGTAGCCCGCCGGGTCTTCGAGGAACTCGAGCACCTGCTCGAGCACGACGCGATGCCGGTACTCCTCGTCGGCGACCTTGTTCAGCGCTTCCCGCTCGTTCGGCTTGGCCGCGAGGAGCGCTTGCTGCCGGTAGTACGTCTCCGCTTGGCGCTCGAGATCCCGCGCCTGCGCCCAGATCGCGGCCGCGTCGTCCTCGAAGTGAAACGCTATGCCGCTGGCGCGAAGCTCCTCGTAGACGCTCTTGAGCGTGCGGACGATCTGGGTCTTGGTGCTCCCGTCGTACTCGACGGCGCGCCCATCCCGCAGCGCTTCGAACAGGGCGAAGTGCTTCAGCTCGTCCTCCGCGATCTCGAGCAGGATTCGCCTGAGCGCGGGCTGCTTCATCTTCTCGGCGCGCTCTCGATAGAACGCGCACCCGTCGAGCTCCATCCGCATCGCCGCTTCGAAAGTCCTCATTTGGTGACAGTACGGTGTCGGCCAGGCCCACCTATGACCTAGATCATAGAGCGGCGAGATACATTCCAGAGGCTTCGGGACCTCTGCGCGCCAGCCGGCTTTCAGCCTTTCGGTGGAGCGTGCCCAACTCCCGCCGTGCGTCGCCGCCGGAGCGCGCGGGTCTGGTACCCTCGCTGGCCCATGCGCTCGACCCCGACGCTCTCGCTCACCGCGCTCGCCCTCGCCCTGTCGCTCGCCGCTCCGCTCGCGCACGCGCAGCAGAACGTGGAGGCTCCCCCCGAGCCGTCGCGCCCGCCGCCTCACCCGATCTGGGGCAACGCGCCGCCGACGCTCTCGCGCCTGCCGAACGGGCTGACCGTCATCACGGTGCGCCGCGATACGCCGGGCATCCTCGCGTATTACACGCTGATGCGCGTCGGCTCGCGCGACGAGGTCGAGGCGGGGCACTCGGGCTTCGCGCACCTCTTCGAGCACATGATGTTCCGCGGCACCGCGCGCTATCCGGAGGCCGCGTACGAGCGCACGATGCAGTCCCTCGGCGCCGACAACAACGCGTACACCTCGAGCGACTACACTTGCTACACGGTGACCGGCCCCTCGACCGCGCTCGCGCGCATCGTCGAGCTCGAGGCGGACCGCTTTCAGCACCTGCAGTACGACGAGGCGCAGTTCCGCACGGAGACGGGCGCCGTCCTCGGCGAGTACAACAAGAACGCGTCGGGCCCGGATCTGCTGCTCGAAGAGACGCTCAACGAGCTGGCGTTCACGCGGCACACCTACGGGCACACGACGATGGGCTACCTGCGCGACGTGCAGGCGATGCCGGGCTACTTCGCGTACTCGCAGGCGTTCTTCCGCCGCTTCTACACGCCCGATGACGCGACCATCGTCGTCGTCGGCGACGTCGACCACGCGAACGTGCTGCGGCTCGTCACGGCGCAATACGGCGCGTGGGCGGGGCACCGCGATCAGCCGCGCATTCCGGTCGAGCCGGAGCCGCGCGCGGGCGCGGCGCGCGAGCTTCCGTGGCAGGGCGCGACGCCGCCGCGCATCTTCGTCGGCTATCGCACGCCGAGCTTCGACGGTGGCTTCGCGGGGGCGAGCCGGCGTGATGTGGCGGGGCGCGCGGCGGCGCTGCGTGAGACGGCGGCGCTGCAGATCGTGCACGCGCTCGCGTTCAGCACCTCGTCGCCGCTCTATCAGCGGCTCGTCGTCGACGAGCGCAAGCTGCTCGATCTCTCGAGCTACGCGAGCGGCACGATGAGCCGCGATCCGGGGCTCTTCATCATCGACGCGACCGCCGCCGACGCCACGGATCTCGCCGCGGTCGTCACCACGATGCAGACGGAGCTCGCGAGCATCGCGGGCGGGCACACGCCGGCGGAGCGCATCCGCGACGTGCAGTCGCACCTCCGCTACGCGCGCCTGCTCGGGCTCGAGACGCCCGACGACATCGCCGAGGTGATCGCCAGCACGCTCGCCATCGGCGGAGACCTCGCGCGCCTCGACGAGTACCTCGCCGCGCTCGCCGCGGTCACGCCCGAGGAGGTCGCGCACGCCGCCGGGCGCTACCTCGTCGAGGGGCGCCGCTTCGTCGTGACGCTGAAGCCCGGCGCCGCGCCGCCCGAGGCTCCGCCGATGCCCGGCCCGCCCCAGGCCTCCCCAACACCTGCCGCGCCCCAGGCGGCCCCAGCACCTGCCGCGGCCGCGGCGACCGGAGGTGTGCGATGAACGCCCGCTCGACCCGTAGTCTGTATGTCTTCTCTGCGGCGCTCCTCGTCCTCGCCGGCTGTGGCGGCGCGGCGCTCCCCGTCACGCCGCAGCACGCGCCCGTCACGCCGCCGGGTGATGTCAGCGTCGCGCCCGCGCCGCGTGAGCCGCTGCCGGGGCTGCGCCTCGTCGCGCAGCCGTCGAGCTCGCCGGTGCTCGATGTGCGCGTCGTCTTCGACGCAGGCTCGGCGGACGATCCCGTCGGCAAGGAGGGCCTGACCGACCTCACCGCGCACCTGATGGCCGAGGGCGCGGCGGGCGAGCTCAGCTATGCGGCGCGCGAGGCGGCGCTGTTCCCGATGGCGGCGTCGATCGACGTGCAGGTCGATCGCGAGCAGACGACGTTCATCGGGCGCGTGCACCGCGATCACGTCGCGCGCTACCTCGAGCTGCTGCTCGACGTGCTCGTGCGCCCGCAGCTGCTCGACACGGAGCTCGAGCGCGTGCGCGAGCAGCAGCAGAGCGAGCTGCTGCTCGGCTTGCGCGGCAGCGACGACGAGGAGCTCGGCAAGGAGGTGCTCGAGTCGATGCTCTACGAGGGGCAGCCCTACGGGCACCCGGAGCTCGGCACCGAGCGCGGGCTCGCGGCGATCACCCACGCGGACGTCGTCGCGCAGCGTGGGCGCGTGCTCTGCGGCGCGCGCGCGACGATCGGGCTCGCGGGCGCGGTGCCGACGGAGGCGTCGCTCGCGGGCGAGGGGCTGGTCGGGCAGCTGACGGCGCTCGGCGCGGGGACGTGCGAGGGACGCGCCGCGTTGCCCGCGGTCGCGCATCGTGAGGCGCGCATCTGGCTCGTCGACAAGCCCGAGGCGGCGTCGACGGCCGTGTCGATGGGCCTGCCGCTCGACGTGACGCGCGCGGACGCCGACTACCCCGCGCTCTTGCTCGCGTCGGTGTACTTCGGGCTGCATCGGCAGTTCGCGGGGCGCCTGATGCAGAAGATGCGCGGCGACCGCGGGCTCAACTACGGCGACTACGCGTACGCCGAGCACTTCGTGCAAGAGGGCTGGTCCTGCTATCCGGCGGCGAACGCCTCGCGGCGCGAGCAGTACTTCTCGATGTGGCTGCGCCCGGTGCCGCACGAGAAGGCGCACTTCGCCATCCGCATGGCCGTCCGCGAGCTGCGCGATCTCGTCGCGCACGGCGTACCGCAGGAGGACTTCGTGCGCATCCGCGAGTTCGCCTCGCAGTACTTCGGGCTCTATTTGCAGACCGAGTCGCGGCGCCTCGGCTTCGCGATCGACGACCGCTTCTACGGGCAGAACGACGCGTGGCTCGCGCGCGTCCGCGCCGCGTGGGCGAACCTCACCGCGGCCGACGTGAACGCCGCGATCGCGCGGCACATCGACCCGTCGCGGCTCGAGATCGCGGTCATCACGCACGACGCGGCGGCGCTCCGCGAAGCGCTGGCGAGCGAGCGACCGTCGCCGATCACCTATCAGGCGCCGGCGTCCGACGCGGTGCTCCTCGAGGACCGGGAGATCGTCCCGTATCGCATCGGCATCCCGGGCACGAGCATGACCGTCGTCCGGCTCGCCGAGACCTTCCGCTGAAGCGCTCCCGCGCTCTTACTGCAGGGGACGCGCCGCGTCGCTGAGCGGCGCCGTCGCCCGGCGCTGCGTGGTCGCGGCGGAGTCGGGCGTCTGCGGGACGGCGCCCGCCTCGACGGGCTCGAGGTCGCGCACGCTGACCATGCCGCGCACCGCGACGTCGTCGTCGACGGCCACGAAGACGTCGACCTCGCCGTCGGGCGTGCGGCGCATCTCGCGCGCCCAGCCGCGGTCGGCGAGGCGGCCGATCGTCACGCCATCGAAGCGGACGCGCGCGCGCGTGCGGACGCGCCAGAGCGGCATCGCCGCGTCGTTCTCGAGCAGCAGCGGCGGGCCGTCGTGCGCGGCGGCGACGTGCGCCGCGACGGGCGCGGCGGGCTCCACGGGGTCGGGCGTCTCGAGCGCGCCTTGCACCCAGCCGACGAGGAACGGCGAGCGCCCAGCGCGGATGGCGGTCCAGTCCTCGCGACGCCGCGCGACCTCCACCGTGAGCCCGCGCGTGAGCGAAGGAAGCGTCGCGACGACGCGCCCGCGTGGGTGATCGTAGACCTCTACCGCGCGCCTCGCGGGCAGTCGCGCGCGCTCCACCTCGGTCGCGGCGACGGCAGGCACTTCTACGGTGTCCGGTCCGATGGCGCTCGCCGCGAACGAGCCCTCGAACGGACCGACGGCGGGCTCGGGAGTGAGGCCGAAGCGCGGGCTCGCCTCGACGATCATGCGGCCGCCCTCGGCCGCGCCGCGCACGCCGACGAGATCGTTGACGCCGAGCGTCAGCGGCGCGCCGCGCAGCTTTCCGCGCTGGTGCACGCGCCCCGCGAGCCGCGACAGCGGGAGCCAAGCGCGCACCTTGAACGGCCCGTCGACGCG
>CAIUAC010000642.1 GCA_903896985.1 uncultured Sandaracinus sp. | reverse complement strand
GACGCGCGCGTCTGTCAGCCCGACGGGACGTGCGCGCCGTGCGGCGAGGCGTCGCAGGCGTGCTGCGCGGGGGACCGCTGCCTCGCCGGGCAGCTCTGCGCCGCGGGGCTCTGCGGGCCGTGCGGCGGCCCAGCTCAGCCGTGCTGCGCGGACGGCGCGTGCGCGCAGGGGCAGGTCTGCGAGGCAGGTTCCTGCCGACCGTGCGTGACCGCCGCGCCGAGCTCCGAGACGTGCACGGGCTGCGGCGGCAACGGGCAGCGCTGCTGCACGGGCGGGAGCTGCGACGTCGGGCGCGTCTGCGACGGCATCGACTACTGCCGGGACTGCGGCGGCAACGGGCAGCGCTGCTGCGCGGGGAGCAGCTGCACGGTGGGGCGCGCGTGCGACAGCATCGACTACTGCCGGGACTGCGGCGGCAACGGGCAGCGCTGCTGCGCGGGGAGCAGCTGCACGGCGGGGCGCGTCTGCGACGGCATCGACTACTGCCGGGACTGCGGCGGCAACGGGCAGCCTTGCTGCGCCGGGCGCAGCTGCGAGGGGAGCCGCGGCTGCGACGTCGCGGGCTACTGCCGGGACTGCGGCGGGCCCGGCCAACCGTGCTGCCCCGGCGGCACCTGCGACAGCGCCGCGCAGACCTGCAGGAGCGGGACTTGCCTCTGAGCACAGGCAGGACGGGAGCCGCGGGGGCGAGGCTGCCGAGCGCGGAGGAGGCTCCGTACTTGTAGCGCGGGACACTCTTGATGCGCGTCCTTCGCGCTGGTAGCTTCGGCCGCGCAATTATGTGTCGTCCTCGAAGTTCGCTCCTTCGCGCGGTCGGGGGCCTTTGCCTGCTCGCCACGCTGTCCTCGATGTCGCTGAGCCGCGTCTGCGCGCAGCAGGCCCCGGTGCCCGACCCGACGGCGCCGGACGCGTCCCGTGACCGCGAGGCGCGCGGGCTCTTCGAGGCGGGCGAAGAGGCGTTCCGCGCGGGGCGCTACGCCGACGCGCTCGACTACTTTCGGCGGGCGCACACGCTCTCTGGGCGCGCCGCGCTCCTCTACAACGTCGGCGTCGCGGCTGACCGCGTGCGCCGGGACGACGAGGCGATCGAGGCGTTCGAGCGCTACCTGCGCGAGTCGCCGGCGACGGTCTCGAATCGCACCGAGGTCGAGAGCCGACTGCACGCGCTCCGCGAGGTCCGCGCGCAGCGCGTCGGCGCGGGCACGCCGGTCCCCGCGCTGACGACGCCCGTCGCGCCGCCGAGCGTCGTGCCTGCCGTCGCGCCGCCGAGCGTCGTGCCTGCCGTGGCGCCTGAGGTGTCGGTGGCCGCCCCTGAGGCGCCGCACGGAGCGCCGGTCGTCCGCGCGGACGAGCACCGCGGCGGACGCCTCTTCACGTGGGTCGCGCTCGGCGCCGGGGTCGCCGCGGGCGTGGGCGGCGCGGTCGTCGCTGGGCTCGCGAGCAGCGACTACGACGGGCTGGTGCAAGGCTGCGCGGCGAAGGGCGGCTGCGCGCAGGCCGAGATCGACGACGCGAACCTCAGCACGCGGGCGACCCTCGCGAACGTGCTCTTCGTGGTCGGCGGCGCGGCGCTCGCCGCGGGCGTGGTGCTCTTCTTCGTCGAGGGCGGCAGCGGCGGGCCAGAGGACGCGCGCGTCGCGGTGGGCGTGGGCCCCGGCGGCCTCGTGGCGCGGGGGAGTTTCTGATGCGCGCGCTGCCGACGTGGGCGCTCGCCGCGGCCTTGCTGGCGGGCTGTAGCTTCGACCTCGGGGCGATCGCCGTGCTCCCGACCGACGTGGACGCGGGGTCGACCGATGGCGGGCGCGACGCCTCGGTGCGCGTCGACGCCGGTCCAGAGGACCTCGGCAGCGTCGACCTCGGCAGCGTCGACCTCGGCAGCGTCGACCTCGGGGAGACCGACCTCGGTGTCCTCGAGGACGCTGGGCCGCTCGAGGACGCTGGGCCGCTCGAGGACGCTGGGCCGCTCGAGGACGCTGGGCCGCTCGACGCCGGTGCGTCGGACCTCGGCGCGGCGGACGGCGGCGCGGTCGATCTCGGTGCGAGCGATCTCGGCCCATCCGATCTCGGCCCATCCGATCTAGGTCCGAGCGACCTCGGCCCAGACGACCTCGGCCCAGCGGACCTCGGCGCGCCGGATATGGGCGGACCGGATATGGGCCCGCGCTGCGCCCCGAGGCCGCCCGGTGGAGACCCGAACTGGGCGCGCTTCCCGCTGCCCGGGACGCCCGGCCACGACCGCAGCTATCAGGTCGTCGGCGGGGTCGGCGACGAGACCGTGATCGACTGCGTCACTGGGCTCGAGTGGCAGCAGAGCATCAACGCCGGGCGCAACGCGTTCGCGGCGATCGCGTTCTGTGACGGGCTGACGCTCGGCGGCTACAGCGACTGGCGCCTGCCCTCGGCGATCGAGCTGATGACCTTGGTCGACTACTCGATCACTCCGGCCGGGCCGACCATCGACCTCGCGACCTTCCCGGGGACCGGCGAGGAGCTCTTCTGGACCTCGACGGCGGTGCCCGCGTCGGCGGTCGAGGCGTATTGGGGCGTCTTCTTCGCGGATGGCAACGTCTACAACGAGGCCCCGACCTGGGGCCGAAGGACGCGCTGTGTACGCTGACCCCGCGCGACGCGCCGCACCCGGAGACCGACTCATGAAGAACCTCAGCAAAGCGCTCGGGCTGCTCCTGATGCTCTCCGCGATCCTCGTGATGAGCGACGAGCGCGCGCACGCCGCCGCGCCGGCCGGGCACTTCACGGACCGCGGCGACGGCACCGTGTTCGACAACCTGACCGGGCTGACCTGGGAGGTCGACTTCTCCGTGCCTCAGACGCGCGCCGCCGCCGTGACCTACTGCAACGGGCTGACGGCGACCCTCCCGGGGGCCGCGTGGCGCGTGCCGACGATCCTCGAGCTGCGCTCGCTCATCGACGACAGCGCGGTCACCTGGATGATGGACCCGCTCTTCCCGACGACCGCGACTCAGCAGTTCTGGTCAGCGACGCGGGCGGCGCGCTTCCTCACCTACTCGTGGACCGTCGACTTCAGCACGGGGCGCGTCGACGTCTTCGACGGCACGCTGCTCGGCCGCACGCGCTGCGTTCGCTGAGGGCGGGCTGTGCGCACGGTGCGCGCACGGTGTGTCGGCTCGCGCCGCCGTGGTCGGCTTTGACTTCGCGGCAGGGCTCCTCCGCCGTCCG
>CAIUAC010000641.1 GCA_903896985.1 uncultured Sandaracinus sp. | reverse complement strand
CGGACGGCGTGCTCGCGGCGACGGAGAGTGGCTCGCTCGCGCCTGCGCCTGCACTCGCTGCGCTCGAGCCGCTCGCGCGCGACGCCTCGCCGCCCATCGCGATGGCGCCGCTCGACGTGCTCGGCTTCTTCTGGAATCGCGCGCCGGACGGGGCGGCGCGCGCGCGCGTCGAGGCCATCGTGCGGCGCCTCTATGGAGCGCGCGGTCGAGCGCTCGGCTGGACGGCGCGCCGCGGTGACGACGGCGCGACGCGGACGCTGCGCGCGGAGGTGCTCGGCGCGCTCGCGTGGCGCGGTCACGACCCGCAGGTGCGTCGTGAGGCGGCGCGCCTCGGGCGGGCGTATCTCGGCCTCGGCGGGGACGGCGCGCTCCACCCGGACGCCGTCGCGAGCGACCTCGTCGACCTCGCCGTGCAGGTCGCGGTCGCCGACGGCGACGACGCCGTCTTCGACGCCGTGCGCGCGCACCTCTTCGCGGCCGAGGACCCCGTCGTGCGCGAGCGGATGCTGACCGCGCTCGGCGCGGCGACGGACCCGCAGCGCGCGGCGAGGGCGCGGGAGGTCACGCTCGACCCGCGCCTCGCGCCGACGGAAGTGCAGACGATCGTCTACGCGCAGCTGGGCGAGCCCGAGACGCGCGACGCCGCCTACGACTGGGTCGAGGCGAGCTTCGACGTGTTCGCGGCGCGCGTGCCCGACTGGCTCCGCGGGCAGCTCCCCGGCGCCGGCGGTGGCTTCTGCGACGTCGCGCACGCGGCGCGCCTCGAGGCGTTCTTCGGGCCCCGCGCCGAGGCGCTGCTCGGCGGCCCGCAGACGCTCGCGACGACGCTCGAGGAGATCCACCTCTGCGCCGCGCGGCTGAGCGCGCAGGGGGACAAGCTAGGCGGCTTGCGCTAGTCGACGTCTCCGCCGACGCGGGCAAAGCGGCCTTTCGGCAAGAGACGGCAATGTTCGCCGAAGAGTCGCTACTGAGGGCGCTCCGCTACCGCAGGCGCAGGGCGCCGTCGAACAGCGTAGGCGCAGCGCGCCGTCGGCTAGAGCAGGCGCAGGGCGCCGTCGACAGAGCGCGCCGTCCACGGCGTTCCAGGGGCGCGCTCGCCTAGCTCTCGCGGCGCGGGCGCCTCGCGGCCCCACTGTCCGCTCAGATCGACGGGGGCGGCGCGGACGTGCCGCAGCCCCGGACCGCCACGGTAGACCGCGACCCAGCTCGCGGCCGCGCCCGCGGCGCCGCTCGCTTGCACGAGCTGCACCTCGTCGACCGCGTCGGGCGGCGCGCCCCACCACGGGTGCTGTTGCGGCTGCCCCTCGCGGGAGAGCGTCACGAAGCAGAGCCGCGTCGAGTCGGCAGTGTTCCCGTCGTAGCGGACCGCGAGCACGAGGCGATCCCCCGCGTCCGCGAGCGCGGCGAGGGACCACGGCACCGGCACGACGCGCCCCGTCTGCGCGCCGTTCTTGCGCACGACCGACAGCGTCGAGTGCGCCTCCGCGCCCTGCGTCGGGCCCATCTCCTCGAAGAGCACGAGAAAGCCGTCGTGCGCGGTGTCGCGCGCAATGACTGCGGCGAGCGGCTCATAGTCGCGCGGCGCCCGCCGCGGTAGCGTGACGAGGCGCAGCTCCCCGCGTCCAGGCGACGCCGCGCCGTGCGCGAGCGCGGGGTCCGACAGCGAGCGGTTGATGCCGGAGGCGCTGAGGTCGAGGAGCGCGACCTTGATGAACGGGTGCGCCCCGCCGCGCCAGAGGGCGACGCCCGCCAAGCCGTCGCGGACGGCTAGCGCGGTCAGCGGCGCAGGCCCGTCGTACACGGTGATGGTCGCCCCGCGCGGCGCGCCGGCGACGTCCCGGCGCTGCAAGGTCACGACGCCGCGCCGCTCGCCGCGGGCGTCGCGCGCCGCCCAGCTCGTGCGCATCACGAGCACGCTGTCGCCGTCGGGCTGCATCGTCTCGCTCGCCCACGCTGCGCTCGGGCCCGCCTGGGGCGGCCCTTCACCCGGCCCGGGCTGGGCCGCGATGACCGCGGGCGACGCCCACGAGAGGGACGCGAACATCACGGTGAGCACACCGTAGGCGGCAGCAGGGCGAGCGCGGGTCATGCCTCATGTAGCCACGAGAAGCGCGGATGTGACCAGCCCGGCGCGCGAGGGCCTTGACGCGGACCGTCTCCGACTCGATTTGTACAGCCCAGCGCGCCGACCGAGAGGTGACGCGCATCGGAGGAAGCCTTGTCGTCACGTTCGAAGCAGCCGTCGGAGTCGAGTCGAGAGTCGTCCTGGAGCCCGCGCGTCGCCGTGGTGGCGCTCGCTGCGTGGGGGGCGTTCGCCTTCGCTGCCCCCGCCGCGGCGCAGCAGGCGACGACCGCGGCGCAGCAGGCGACCGTGCAGCAAATGCAGGCCGCCGGCGCGGGCGCGCAGATGGACGTGGAGGCGCGTGAGCACTTCCGGGTCGCGCAGCCGCTCTACGAGTCGGGGCGTTTCGCCGAGGCGGCGCGCGAATTCGAGGCCGCCTACCAGCTCTCGCACCGGCCGGAGCTGCTGTTCAACGTCTACGTGGCCAACCGCGACGCCAACGACCTCGACAAGGCGGTGCCCGCGCTTCGAGCCTATCTCGCCGCGATGCCCACGACGCTCCCCGGTCGCGTCAACCTCGAGGCGCGGCTGAGCGCGATGGACGCGACGCTCGCCGAGCGCGCGAGCGCTGCGCAGGCGAGCGCGGAGCAGGCAGCCGCCGTAGCCGCTGCGCAGCAGCGCGCGGCGGACGCCGAGGCCGCGCAGCATCAGGCGGAGCGCGTCGCTCGCGCGCGTCCGAGCGCCGGCTTTCAGGTCTCGATCCCCGGGGTCGTCGTCGGTGGAGTCGGCGTCGCGGCGGCGCTCAGCGGCTTTGTCGTCGGCGCGTTCGCGCTCGGCAAGGTGTCGGACCTCGAGTCGGTCTGTCCCGCCAACGTCTGCCCGGCGTCGGCGCGCGGCACCTACGACTCCGCGCAGACCCTCGTCACGGCCTCGGATGTCCTGATCATCGGCGGCGCAGTGCTCGCCGTCGGAGGGCTCGCGATGGTGCTCCTCGGAGTCGGCGCGCCGAGCGACGACGGTGCAGGCGCGAGCGCGATGGCGTCGTGTGGACCGACCGGCTGCCTCGCCGGCGTCTCGGGGAGGTTCTGATGCGCGCTCGTGAATGGACCGCAGCGCTCGCTGCGGGGCTCGTGTGTGCGCTGCTCGCGCCAGGTTGCTTCGCCGTCGCGAACCTCGACCGCTTCGAGATCGAGCCCCCCGCCTGCACCGGCAACGCGACGATCACGCGCGACTACCACTGGAACGTCAGCGAGATCGTGCCGCATGTGCGCGAGCTCTTCGAGATGAAGGTGGTCGACACGAGCAGCCAGCGCGTCGTGGCGGCCATCGTCTACGACCCCATCCCGGACGTCACGCCGGCGACCCTCGAGGGGACGCTGCGCGATGCGCTCCCGCCAGGCAGCTACGTGGCGCGCTTCTGGGGCGATCACTCGCACGACCGCTTGTTCGAGCCGAGCCCAGCCGACCACGCGTGGATTCAGCCGGTGCCCGAGAACGGCTGCTTCTCGTTCGTCCACGCGGGGCCCTTCGACGCCGACATTTCGCCCATCGATCACCCGATGAAGGGCAACTTGAGCGTGCGCCTCACGAGCGTGGGCGCGTTCGCCGGCAAGCCGCTGATCTTTCACGCGAGCGACCAGTCGGAGGCGCAGGTTGGCTACTACCGCCTCGGTGCGCTCCCCACGGACGTGAGCACGGCGCCCGACCTGACCCTCTTCGACCTCGCGGTCCTCGACACGACCTACACGATCGACGCCTTCGTCGACCTCGACGGCGATGGGCTCGAGAGCGCCGGGGACCCGGTGTTCGCGCCCCCGCCGCAGGGCGCGACCTTGTCGACCGTGTTCGAGCTCGACCTCGGCCCGCCCTGACGCGCAGCCGGCCCCGCGACCCGCGCGGAGCCGGCGCGCATCGTTCCTCACGCCCCGGCGGCGCAGCCGTCAGGCCGCCGCAGCCTCGGCCTCGGCGTCCGGCAGCGAGTCCGCCGCCGACGCCTTCGTCGCCCGCACCGCGGTCTCGAGCGCGTCGCGGAGCGCGACGTTCTCGAGCAGCGCCGCGCGCGTCTTCTCGCGCCCCTGCCCGAGGTTGTCGCCGCGGAACGAGAAGTACGCGCCGGCCTTCTCGACGACCTTGCGGGACACCGCGAGGTCGAGCAGGTCGCCGATCGCGTCGATCCCGAGCCCGTAGCGGATGTCGAACTCGATGGTGCGGAACGGCGGCGCCAGCTTGTTCTTCACGACCTTCACCTTGGTGCGGTTCCCGACGAGCTCCTCGCCGTTCTTGAGCTGCCCGATGCGCCGCACATCGAGCCGCACCGACGCGTAGTACTTCAGCGCGTTGCCGCCCGTCGTCGTCTCCGGCGAGCCGAACATCACGCCGATCTTCATGCGCAGCTGGTTGATGAACATGATCGTGCAGCCGGTGCGGTGCGTGATGCCGGTCAGCTTCCTGAGCGCCTGGCTCATCAGGCGCGCCTGCAGCCCCATGTGCTGATCGCCCATCTCGCCGTCGATCTCCGCCTGCGGCACGAGCGCCGCGACGGAGTCCACGACGACGAGATCGACGGCGCCCGAGCGCACGAGCGTCTCGACGATCTCGAGCGCCTGCTCGCCGGTGTCCGGCTGGCTGACGAGCAGCTTGCCGATGTCTACGCCGAGGCGCTGCGCGTAGGTGACGTCGAGCGCGTGCTCGGCATCGACGAACGCCGCGATGCCGCCCGCGCGCTGGCACTCGGCGATGGCGTGCAGCGTCAGCGTCGTCTTGCCGCTCGCCTCGGGCCCGTAGATCTCGACGACGCGCCCGCGCGGGTAGCCGCCACAACCGAGCGCCGCGTCGAGCGACGGCGAGCCTGAGCCGATCACCGGCACCTGCTCCGCCTCTCGGTCCCCGAGCGCCATGATCGCGCCCTTGCCGAACTGCTTCTCGATCGTCGCGATCGCCGCCTGCACTGCCTTCAGCTTCTCTTTCATGGACATGGTTCTGCTCTCTTTCTCGTGATTTCCGATGACGAACGTTGCTCGATGACGCCGGCCCTCTGCCGACGACAGGGCGCGCGCTGCGCCCACCCACTCAGGGCGCGCTGCGCCCACGAACTCAGGACGCGCTGCGCGCAGAGGCGCGCGCGACGGGCCGCTCGAGGTGCCGGTCGAGCACGCGGTAGGCGAGGGCCTCGGCGACGTGCGCGTCCCAGACGAGCGGCGTGCCCTCGAGGTCAGCGACGGTGCGCGCGACGCGCAGCACCTTCGCGTAAGCGCGCGCCGAGAGGCCGAGTCGCTCGGTCGCCTCGTCGAGCAGGCGCAGCGCCTCCGGTCGCACATCGCGCGCGAGCGCCTCGAGCGGATCGCTCGGCGCTGGCCCCTGCACGCGCGCTCGCTCCCGCGCGAACTCGCGCGACGCCTCGACCCGCGTCCGCACGACCGCGCTCGCCTCGCCGGGCGTCGCGACGCGCAGCGCCGTCGTGCGCACCGGCGGCAAGAGCACGTGCAGGTCGAAGCGATCGAGCAGCGGCCCCGAGACGCGCGCGCGGTACGCCGCGGATCGCTCGGGCCCGCAGGTGCAGACCCGGCGTGAGTCCCCCGCGTAGCCGCACGGGCACGGGTTCATCGCCGCGACGACGAGCGGCCTCGCCGGCATCGTCACGCGCTGCCGCGCGCGCGCGATGACGACCGCGCCTAACTCCATGGTCGTGCGCAGCGCCTCGATCGCGGGGCGGCGAAACTCGGGCAGCTCGTCGAGGAAGAGCACACCGCCGTGCGCGAGCGTCACCTCCCCGGGGCGCACTGGGTCCCCGCCGCCGACGAGCGCGACCTCGCTCGCCGTGTGGTGCGGCGCGCGAAAGGGCCGCTGCTGCGCGGCTGCCGCGACGGGCGACGAGAGCCCCGCGACGCCCGCGATCGTCGCGATCTCGAGCGCCTCTTCGCGGGTCGCGCGCGGCAGCAGCGTCGGCAGGCGCCGGGCGAGCATGGTCTTGCCGGCGCCCGGCGGGCCCACGAAGATCAGGTGGTGGTTACCCGCCGCGGCGAGCTCGCAGCCGCGCCGCGCGGACTCTTGCCCGCGCACGTCGGCGAAGTCGAGCTCGTGCGCGCGCTCAGTGGGCGGCGCGTCGGTGTCGCAGAGCGCCCGCGCCGACGCGAGCTCGCCGCGCCCATCGAGGTAGTCGATGACCTCGTCGAGGCGCCGCGCGCAGCGCACCTCGAAGCCGCCCGCCTCCGCCGCGAGGGCCGCCTCGGCGGCGTTCCCGGCGGGGATGATCGCGCCGCGCAGCCCGCGGTCGCGGGCGCTCCGCAGCTGAGCGAGCACGCCGCGCACGGGGCGCACCTCGCCCGAGAGCGACAACTCCCCGATCAGCAGCGTCTCGTCGAGGCGGTTCGGCGCGCAGGCGCCCGACGCGGCGAGCACGGCGACGGCGATCGCGAGGTCGAAGGACGCGCCGTTCTTCTTCAGGTCCGCGGGCGCGAGGCTCAACAAGATGTGCCGCGGCGGCAGCTCGTAGCCTTGGTTCGTGATCGCGGCGCGCACCCGCACGCGGCTCTCTTTGACGGCGGCTTCGGGTAAGCCGACGACGTCGAAGCCGGGCAGTCCGCGCCCGAGGTGCACTTCGACGACGACCGCGTGAGCTTCTGTGCCGGCGAGCGTGCCGGACTGGACGGTGGCGAGCATGGGCCCGCCTACATCACGTCTTGTACCGGAGACCGCCTCCGTGAATTCGCGCACTTACGAGGGCGAAATGGCGGATTCGCTGGCGGCCGCCGTCGGCCCGCCGGCGGACTCGCGGACGCGCACCGCCCAAAACGCCGAAAGGCGCAGCCCCTCTCGGGACCGCGCCTCTCGCGGGTGGGCCGAGCCTCGCGGCTCAGCGTGTATGGGTCAGCGGCTCAGGTCCTCGGCCACTCAGTCGACACAGATCGGGTTGCGGCAGAAGCCGGCGCCCGACGAGGTGTCGCAGAGGAGCGAGGACGGGCAGTTCGCGTCGGTCGCGCAGCCGAACTGGCAGGTGCGCGAGACCGGCTCGCACGCGAGCGCGGTCGGGCTCGCGCTGGCGCAGGGGTTCGAGTCGGGGGTGGTGCCCGCCGGGTCGCAGAACGTGCCGACCTGGATGAGCGTCCCCGTGCCGCCGCCCGAGCCCTGGATGCGCTGGAGGCACTCGAGGTTGACGACGACGCCGTTCGGCGGGATGGCGCCCGCGGTGAAGGCGATGCGCTGACCGTCTGCGCCGCACGAGGTGACCGTCTCTGCCGAGAAGTTGTCGTAGTACCAGCCCTCGCCAGCGGCCGGAATGTTGCCGATCGTCGCGAGCTGCACGACGGCGCACTCGATCGAGCCGTCCGGGTTGACGCGCTTCGGCTCGAGGTTGACGCCGCCGAGGTCCGCGCACGAGTTGGGCTGACCGACGAAGGTGTTGGGGGGCGGGATCACCTCGACGACGTCGCAGCCGACGAGGCCGGTGTCGTCCGGGTTGAGCTTGCGGGGGAGGCAGACGTTGCCGAGCGCGTCGGCGATCTTCGAGATGATCGCGTCGAGCGCGCCGGTGAAGCTCTCCTGGCAGATCGACTGGACGATGCCGTTGTCGCCGAAGCCCTGCGCGACCTCGACGATGCGGCGCGGCGGGAAGGCGATGCCGCGGCCGGGGACGTTGCAGGACGGCACGAGGCGCGCGCCGGTGGTGCCGGGCGAGGTGTCGACGGCCTCGACCATGCGCGGGTCGGCGAGGATGCCGGAGTAGTTCGGGCTGCCCGTCGAGGGGATTAGGTCGAGCGGGACGCCGGTGATTGCGCCGAAGACGACGAGGCTCTCGCGGCCCGGGCGCAGCGCCTTGAAGCCGTCGATGTAGCGCTGCACCGGGTACTGCGGCTCCTTGTAGAGGTAGCAGCGGAGGTTCAGGTCGCCCGTGAAGGTCGGCGACATCTGGTTGTAGATCTCCTCGTAGCCGGAGCGGATCGAGCAGTCTTCTTCGTCGGTGACGACGACGATCGCGATGACCGAGTCGTCGCGGATGAAGCCCGCGTTCTCGACGTCGCCATGGCCGCGCGTGCCCGCATAGAAGGTGGTCGGCGAGGTCGACAGCGTGACCGCCTTGAGGGGCGCCTCGAGCTGCTGCTCGAAGCCGCAGCCGCCGGTGCCCGCCGCGGCGACGCAGCGGAAGTCCGCGCCGAACTGGTCGGGCGTCTGGGGCGAGGTGCCGGGGATGTACTCGAGGAACTTCGGGTACGTCGCCATGCAGCCAGTGACGGACGTATTGCCGGCCGTGCGGAGCAGGCCGTCATCGCCGAACTGCGGGTTGCGCGTGCAGGTCGGGACGTTGAAGCCGCCGACGCCCATGTCGCAGGTGACGACGCCGACGTGCAGGTTCTTGACGGGCGCGAAGTCGTCCGACGACGCGCCGTTGCCGGTGCGATCGCCGGTCGTCAGGACGGTGACGAGGCGCGGCAGCTCGGAGCCGAGCGACGCCTGCTCCTCGCTCATCGAGCCGGAGTTGTCGACCATGAACAGCAGGTCGACCTTGTCGACGGCGTTCTGCTGCACGGACTCGACGAAGCCCTGCGAGACGCACGGCACGAGCGGCCGCAGCTCGCGGTCGAGGCAGCCCGTCGTGGCGACGCCGGCGGCCAAGAGCACGCTGCCGACGAGCGCGGCGTGCCGGGTGACCCGAGCGACTGGGGACTGCCGAACCGAACCGAGATTCCGCTTCATCATTCCTCCGAGAGCCTCGGCCCAGGTCCCGCGCGCGCGATGGCCCGCGTGGGGTGGGGGAGGCGGATTGCGAGCCGGCAGGTTACACGAGGCGGCCTCGCTCCCGCAATGGTGTCCGTGGACGTCCGTGAGTCTCTAGAGCAGGTTGCGTGCCGCCGCGCGGCCTGCGGGATTCCCTTCAAAACGCGGGCCCTTCGGCCGACCGAGGTTGAGCTTCTCCCAATGTAGTTGGCGGAGGGCGACAACGAAGTTGGCGGCCGGCCGCCTGCTCGGCGGCTTGCTCGGCCGCTTGGGCGGGGCCTCAGTCGCCGCAGATGGCGTTGCGGCAGAAGCCCGCGCCGGAGAGCGTGTCGCAGAGGAGCGACGAAGGGCAGTCCGCGTCGGTGGCGCACGGCAGCTGACAGGTGCGCGAGTCGGGCTCACAGAAGAGCCCGGCGGCGTCGCAGGGGTTGGCGTGGAGGTCGGGGCTGCTCGGGTCACAGAACGAGCCGACCTCGACCGCGGCGCTGGTGCCGCCGCCCGAGCCCTG
>CAIUAC010000640.1 GCA_903896985.1 uncultured Sandaracinus sp. | reverse complement strand
CTCTCTTGCGCCGCGTCCGTGATCGGAGCGCCGCTGTGCCGACGGTGCCCGTACCGCGCGCCGAAGCTGAGGGCGCCAGTCTGCGGCGCGACGAGGCGCACGTCGTGGAGCGTCGTGACCGAATTGACCGTCGCGGGATCATCGAACACGAGCGCGGTGATCGCGACGTCGCCGCGCGCCTTGACGTTGTCGACCCAGCGGAAGCCGAGCATGAAGTCGAGGCTCGGCGTCGGGCGGAGCGCCACCGAACCGATCACCGCGGGCGTGAAGTAGTCGGCCACGGTGATGTCGGCGCGGAGGTCCTGGAGGGGATCGGTGCCCGGCTGCGTCGCCGCGTTGTTCGTATAGGAGATGTGCGTGAGGCCCCACTGGAACGTCGCGCCGACGGCGAGCCACGGAGTCACACGATAGCCAACACCCACCGACGGGAAGACCTGCAGCAGGTTCTGCTGAATCAGGTTGTAGCGAACCGGCGAAGGGAGGGTCCCGTTCGCCACGGTGCCGTCGAGCGCGCCGAAGCGAATCGCGCCCGCCGCGTAGGGCGTCAGCACGCCCGCGCCGAGCGTGAGTCCGTCGGCGAGGTGGAAGGTCGCGACGAGCGAGGCACCGGGCGCGAAGGGCGTCTCGTTGCAGACCTCGGGGAATGCCTTGCCGATCCAGTCCGCAGAGCCGCCCGCGAACGAATAGACCGTGCGCGGATCGGAGTCGCCGATGTACGCGCCGGGGCGCGTGACGCACGCGTTGTAGAGCGCGACGTTCGCGTTGAGCATCAGCTGCGTGCCGCCGAGATCGGCGAGCAGCGCTGGATTCAGCTGCAACGCCATCGGATCGTCGGCGCGCGCCGCGAAGGCACCGCCTCGACCGGCTGCGCGCGTCCCCGCTCCGTTGTATTCGAGCCCGCCCGCTTGCGCGTTCGACGTGGCAAACGCGATCGAGAGAACGGCGAACATCCCGATGACGATCCGAGCTCGGCGCATGCACCCTCCTACGAGAAGACCGCAGGATACCGGCGCAGGCGCTCACCCCGTTAGCGAAAGCGGATGACGCGGCGCGTCGAGCGCGCACATCGTTGCGCCGCCGCAAGCGCAGCGACGGCCGGCCTCAGCCGTCTTGTTGCTCTTCGCCGTACTGATCGTCGGCGAGATTGTCGAAGCGCGTATACGCGCTGAAGAACGCGCAACGCACCGTGCCCGTCGGGCCGGAGCGCTGCTTGCCGATGATCAGCTCCGCGACGCCGCGATCGAGGGTCTCCTTGTTGTAGACCTCGTCGCGGTACACGAAGATGATCGTGTCTGCGTCCTGCTCGATGGCGCCCGACTCACGGAGGTCCGCGAGGAGCGGGCGCTTGTCCTTGGTGCCGCGCGTCTCGACGCCACGGTTGAGCTGAGACAGCGCGATGATCGGCAGAGAGAGCTCCTTCGCGAGCCCCTTCAGCGACCGGCTGATCTCGCTGATCTCCTGCTCGCGCGAGTCCGTCTTCACGCCCGCGCGCATCAGCTGCAGGTAGTCGATGATGATCAGCCCGAGCCCCGCTTCGCTGCGCAAACGGCGCGATTTGGCGCGCAGCTCCATCAGCGTGAGGCCCGGAGTGTCGTCGATGTACATCGGCAGCTCACTGAGCACGCCGGCGGCGTTGGCGAGCGGGGGCCAGTCGTCGCGCGTCAATCGTCCCGTGCGCAGGCGACCCGCGTCGACGCGCGCCTCGCTGCAGAGCATGCGCTTGGCGAGCTGCTCTTTGGGCATCTCGAGCGAGAACACGGCGACGGTCTTCTTGCTCGCGACGCAGGCGTTGATGCCGACGTTGAGCGCGAACGACGTCTTGCCCATGCCGGGGCGGCCGGCGACGATGATGAGATCGCCCGGGTGCATTCCCGCCGTCATGTTGTCGAGTCGGTCGAAGCCGCTCGGCAGGCCCGTGATGCGCTCCTTGCGGCGCGCGGCCTCGGTGATCTGCTCGAAGCTGCGGAGCACGACGTCTTTGATGTGCTCGTAGGGGTGCCGGACGCGCTCCTTCGCGACGTCGAAGACGGCCTTCTCCGCGCCATCGAGGAAGCGCTCGATCTCGCCGTAGTCGCCGTAGCCCGTCGCCGCGACCTCGTGACAGGCGAGGATCAGGCGCCGCACGACGGCCTTCTCGCGGACGATACGCGCGTGTGCCTCGATGTTGGCGACCGTGGGGATCGTGTTGGTCAGCCCGAGCAGGTACTCGTCGCCGCCCGCGAGCTGCAGCTTGCCCTTCGTGACGAGCCCGGAGCGCACCGTGACCGTGTCGAGCGGCTCCCCGCGCCCGTAGAGCTCCTGCATCACGCGGAAGAGCTCTTGGTGCCCCGCGGCGTAGAAGTCGTCGGCCGAGATCATCTCGAGCACGGTGTGCAGCGTGGTGTTGTCG
>CAIUAC010000639.1 GCA_903896985.1 uncultured Sandaracinus sp. | reverse complement strand
GCCGTCACCGTGGAGTCCGTGGTCGGAGCCCCCGTGTCGCGGGTCGTCCACCAGATGGCGGCTCCGCCGAGCGCGAGCACCGCGAGCACGATCGGCACCATCATCGAGCGGGGCTCGTCGCGCGGCGCGGGCGGTGGCGGAACGCTCGCCGCCTTCGCCGCACCCGGACGCGCGCTCGCGCCGGGCGACTCGGCCTTCTTCGCCGCCGCGCCCTTGGCGCTCGACTTGTCGGCCGCTTCGTCCTTCTTCTTGGACTCGCCCTTCTTCTCGGGCTCGCCCTTCTTCTTCGACTCGGCCTTCTTCTCGGGCTCTGCCTTCTTCTCAGGCTCGGCCTTCTTCTCGGGCTCTGCCTTCTTGCTCGCGACGGGCTCGGGCTTCGCCTCTGGCTCGGCGTCCGCGGCCGCGACCATCGACGCAAGCTCCGCTGCCCGCTCCGCGGCTGCGCGCTCGGCTGCGCGCTTCTCGGCCTCCGCGTGGTCCTCGGCCTGGCGCCGCTCGGCCTCGGCCGCGTCGTCGGCAGCCTTCTTCGCGGCGGCCGTCGCCTCACGCTCGCGCTCGATCTCTTCGCTGCGCTTGCGCGCCTCTTCCGCGCGCTGCTCCGCCTCGCGCGAAGCCTCCGAGTCGATGCCCGCAGCGCCGAGCGCCGAAGCGAGGAACTCGCTCGCGTGGCGCACCTGCGTGCGGTCCTCGACCGGCGGCAGCTCCGCCTCGGTCGAGGTCGACGGGAAGAACCCGCCGCCTCCACCGCTGTCCGGCGCCTTCAGCGCCGCCGCGTCGAACTGCAGCGTCGCCTTGTAGCGGGGCGCAGGGCGGCCGCTCGCGGTCGGCTCAGGCTCGGGGCTGGTGTTGAGCGGCGCCACGATCGACGGCGCGTCGGCGACGTCTCCGCCGCCCGCCTCGTAAGCCGCCGGCGCATCGCCGCGCGCCTCGATGATGCGCTCGACGAGCTGCTTGGACTCGGGGTCCATCTTGATGAACTTGACGCCCATGCCCGCGGACTCGACGCCGCCCTCTTCGCGACGCCAGACGACGCGCCCGACCCCATGGATCAGGCGTGACTCATCCTTGAGCTGAAATTCGAATTTCAGCAGCGTGCCGATCGGCATGGGCGTCTTCTGCTTGATGAAGATGCCTCCGCGCGAGATATCGACGCTGTACTGCTCGATGAACTCGTCGACCGTCGCGCTCTTGTAGCGAACCTTCAGTTGGACGTTCGCGCGCTTGTCCTTGCGCGTGTCGGCAGTCATCCGGGAGCTCCTGTGCGGCAAACGCGCAGAACGCGCGCGTTGCCGTCGAAGCGTACAGAGCGGAGACGGAAAGAACAAACATTGGCGCACTCGCTTGCCTACCGCGAGACCGCGCACCGACGCGGGAGGCGCCGCGCGTAGCGAGGACGGCGCGCGCGCTACGGCCCGCCGAGCGTCCCGACGCGCGGGGGCTCGGAGAGCTCGGCTGCGCGGGCGCGCAGCTCGGCGGCGCCGGGGTCCTCGGGGTCGAGCACCTCGAGGAGCGGATGGAGCGCGAAGGCTCGGACGAGGAGCCCGGGGTGCGGCACCTCGAGGCGCGGCGTCCGGAGGGTCTCGCCGCGGATCCACAGCACGTCGAGGTCGATGGTGCGCGCGCCCCAGCGCTCGCGGCGCTCCCGGCCGAGCGCGTGCTCGATGCCGAGCAGCACCTCGAGCAGCGCCTCGGGCTCGAGCGTCGTCTGCAGGCGCACGGCGGCGTTGAGGAAGTCCGGCTGAG
>CAIUAC010000638.1 GCA_903896985.1 uncultured Sandaracinus sp. | reverse complement strand
TGACCTCGCCCTCACACGCCGCGGAGTCTCGCGCGAGGTCGCGGCAGGTGTCTGGGCGTGTGTCGTACACCGCGCAGAGGAAGCGCCCGCCGGTCAGGCGCAGGGACGCGCAGTGCCCCTCTTCCATGCGCATGAACGCATGATAGCCGTCGAAGGAGACGCACTCCGCGGCGTCCTCGCCGAGGCGCGCGTAGTCGTCGCCGGTGACGGCGACGTAGGGCAAGAGGTGCGAAAAGCAGCAGGTCCCGCAGGTCGTGCAGTCATCTGGCAACAGGTGGCGCGACCCGCGCCTGGTCTGCGCGGAGCGCATCGAATTCATCGCAGTCGTGCGCAGAGAACACGCTCAGATCGGCCGAGTGCGCGCGCGCGAGCTCCCCGAGGCGCGCGTGGTTCTCTCGGACGCGCGCGGCGTCGATCGCCACGGTTTGCTCGAAGAGCCCGAGGCCGAAGGGCGTGCCCGTGCCGTCGAGCGTGCGCCGCGAGAAGTACGCGTCCCCTGCGTGCAGCAGCCAGCGGGAGCCGGTGTCGACGGCGACGCACGCGTGCCCGCGCGTGTGCCCGGCGAGCGGGATCGCGAGGATCTCTGGGGGCAAACCCGGCAGCTCGCGCACGGCGGCGAAGCCCTTCCAAGGCTCGCCCGTCTGCGCGTAAGGAGCCCAGTCGGGGCCGTGCGCGAAGTGCACGCGACGATAGCGATTGCGCTCCATCACCGTCGGGCGGTCGAGCGCCGCCGCGCGCTCCGCGACGTGCACGTGCACCTTCGCCCAGGGGAAGTCCGCGAGCCCGCCCGCGTGATCGAGATCGAGGTGCGTGACGAGGATATGCCGCACCTCGCGCGGGTCGAAGCCGAGCGCCTTCACCTGCTCGAACGCCGACATCTTCGGGCTCCCGGCGACCAAGCCCGTCACCGCGACGAAGCCTCGGCCGAGGCGCGCGACGGGCGCGGCGAGGTCCTCGAGCCCGATGCCGGTGTCGACGAGCACGAGGCCGCTCGCCGCCGTCTCGACGAGCAGGCAGTGCGCGACCATGCGCCCGCGCCGCAGCATCGAGCCGCGTCCGTGGACGAGGCGCTCGGGGTACGGACACATCGTGCAGCAGTCGAGGTGATGGACGCGCATGGGCGAAGCGTGATGGTAGTCGATTCGCCGACGCGGCGGCTCTCCGCGTATGCTGTCGCGTAATGGACGGCATTCCTGCCTCGGTGATGGCGGCTATCGCGGGGAGCGCGGCCGCCGGGAAGAACCCTTGGCTGCCCTTCGGGCTGCTGTTCTTGCTCGCGGCGCCGGACGCGACGCCGACGATGCTCATGGACCCTGGGCTGCACGACTCGCTGCACGCGCTCGGTCCGGCGGGGCTGCTCTACGGGCTCGGCACGGCGTTCCTGACGCTCTCGATCCTCGACTCGCTCGCCGACAAGATCCCGATCGTCGAGCGCTGGCTCGTGCCCGTCTCGACGGCCTGGCGCCCCTTCGCCGGCATCGCCGTCGCGTCGCTCGTCGCGGTCGCTGCGTCTCAGGCGGCCGCGCGCGCCGACGCGCTCCACCCCGCGCTCGAGGCCGTGCGCGTGCTGCCGCTGCCCGTGGTCGCCGCCGACCTGAGCGCGCTCTTCGTCGGCACCTCGGTGCTCGTGCTCTCGATCGGGCTTGGCGCCGTGTACGCCGCGATCTCGACCTTCAGCAAGACCGGCACGCGCCTGTTGCTCTCGATGGTGCCGCTCCCCGGGCTGCGGCTCGCGCACTCGTTCGTCGACGATCTCTTCGCGCTCGGCGTGTGCGTCTTCGGCTTCGCGCACGCGCACAGCGTGCTCTTCATGGTCGCCGCGGGGCTGTATCTGCTCATCGGGCTCGTCACGGGGCCGCTCTTGACGCGCCTGACGTTGATCCACGTGCGCATCGGCTGGTCCCTGCTGCGCAAGGGGCACCGCGTGCTCGCCGCGGACGGCGCGCCGGTCGCGCACGAAACGCCCGCGTGGCTCGCGCGCGCGCTGAAGGACGCAGGGCTCGACCCCGCGCAGTGCACCGTCGTGCCCGCGTACAGCTACCACGCGCCGGTCGTCGGGCGCGTGCGCAGCGGCTGGCTGGTGTTCGCGCCGCACGCGGTGTGGTTCGCGGCGCGCGTGCTGTGGCGCCCCCGCATCCTCGCCGTCGAGGGCGACACCCTGGCGCGCGTCGGGCTCGCGCAGACCACGACCGCGCGCATGGTGACGCTCGTCGACCGCACGCCGAACGGCGGGCTGCGCGAGGCGCTGCTCTATCTCTATCCCGCGGAGGCGTCGGCGATCGTGCCGCTGCTCGAGCGCGCGGCGGGCGGCGCGAAGCTCGTGCGCGTGCGCATCGACTCGGGCTCTGCGCGCGAGGGGCTCCCCGGCTACGCGCATCGCCACGAGTCCGTGCGCTATCTGCCGGCCGACCAAGCGGGCTCGCTCCGCACGCAGGCGCTGACGACGCTCATCGCGGCGGTCGTGCTCGGCGTGCTCTCGGGCGGGCTGTTCGTGCCGATCGGCGCGGGCTATGCGCTCTCGCCGTATCCGCGGCGGTTCGTGTTCGGGCTGCTCGTCTCGTCGTATCTGACGCTCTGCGTGGTCGGCTCGATCGGGCTCGGCTGGCCCGCGGCGGTGATCTACGCGGCGCTGATGAACGCGATCGCGCTCCGGGACCTCGTGCGGCTGGCGCTCAAGGCGCGCGTCGACGGCTTCGTCGACAAGCGCGCGTTCTTGCCACCCGTCTGCGACCGCGTGTGGGTCCCGGCGAGCGGAGTGCGCACGCCCGACGACGCCTGGCGCGAGAGCGACGGCGTCCCCGTCACCGACGGCGGCTGGCGCAGCGTCGTGCGCTGGCTCGACGAGGGGCTCGAGAAGCTCGTGCCGACGGTGCCCGGCTCTGGCGCGGGGCTGACGCCGCGCCCTTGAACACGCGCGGGGCTGACGCCGCGCCCTTGAACACGCGCGGGGCTGACGCCGCGCCCTTGAACACGCGCGGGGCTCACGCTGCGCCCTTGAACACGCGCGGGGCTGACGCCGCGCCCTTGAACACGCGCGGGGCTCACGCCGGGCCCTCGAGCACGCGCGGGGCGCCCGCGTAGAACGAACGACGGCGCCGCCCGTCCAAGGACGCCATGAACCGTCGCCGCTTCGGCTCGCTCCTCGCCGCGCTCCTCGCGCTGCTCTGTGTCGGCTACGGGCTCGCGGAGGCGCAGCGGCGCCCGACGGTCGCGTCCGGGCTGACGGTGCACGAGTGGGGCGTGTGGCGCCTCGACGCGACGGGGCAGCGCGTCACGCACCTGCAGGACCTCGCGAACGAGTCGCCCGGCTTCATGTTCCGCGTGGACGGCGCGACCTCCGCGCCCCTCGTGCACGGCGCGCAGCCGCAGCCGCTGCCTCCGCCGAATCCCGTTCATCCCGTTCATCCGGTTCATCCCGTTCATCCCGCGCCGCCCATCGGTCCGCAGTCGTGGAGCGGCGTGCAGGTCCAGCCCGGCAACGTCGTCGCGCGCAAGCCGGTCATCTTCCTTCAGGCGCGCCGCGAGACCGACGTCCGCCTCGAGGTGCGCTTCGTCGGCGGGGACCCTTGGCTGCACTACCCGGCCGCGCAGATCTTGCGGGACGGCGGGGACCCCGGGCTGCGCTTCGTCGGTCGGGTCGCGCCGCGCGCCGCGACGCGCCTCGCGCCGGTGGCCGCCGGGCACTTCTGGCAGGGGCTGCGCGACGTCGGCGCCGGGCTCTTCCTCGCGCCCGATGGCACCGCGGAGCAGTTCCTCTTCTACGACGGGCCCGTCGCGTTCACGCCCTCGTTTCAAGCGCCCTCGGACGCCGAGCCGCTCGTGCGCCTGCAGGGCGCGCAGGAGACCATCGCCTTCCGCGTCAGCGGCAGCACCTACGAGCGCTGGACCGTCGTGCCGCCGGGCGCCGGCGCCGGGGCGAGCCTCACGCAGCCTATGAGCCGGAGCGCGGGCGGCGATCTCGTCGCGTTCCGGCGCGAGCTGGAGCGCACCGCGCGCGCCCAAGGGCTCAACGCCGCGGAGGCGCGCTCGCTCCTCGACACCTGGGGCGACGAGCTCTTCGGCGTGCCCGGCGGGCCCGCGCCCGCGCCGCGCCTCGTCTACTTCATCACACGCGCTCGCTACGACGCGATGCTGCCCTTGCGCGTCTCGCCGACGCCGGACGCCGTCGTGCGCGTCGGGCTCGTCATCGTGCCGCGCAGCTGAGCCTCAGCGGCTGCGCGGCGAACGGCGCGAGCGCGCCGACGAGCGCCGGGCGGCAAAGAGCGCGAGCGCGCCGGCGAGCGCGGAGCCGAGCCCGAACGAGAGCTCGCGCGCGCCGCCGAGCGCGCAGCCGCAGCCCGCGTTCTTCGGGTCGAAGGCGTCCACGAGCGACGGCTTCACGCAGCGCTGCGCGACGACGCAGCGGGAGCCGTCCGCGCAGGTCTCGCCCGCGCTGCACGCGCTGACGGCGACCTGTCGCGTGAGCTGCGTGGGCGGCTCGTCGGCCGGACGATTGCCGCCGGGCGAGTAGCGCTCGCTCCGCACGCAGAGGCCCTGGGTCTGGCAGGTGCGCCCTTCCTCTGGGTACATCGGCGGGCAGGTGCCGCTCGGCGGGCAGACCGAGGCCTCGCACCAGACGCCCGCGTGGCTCGTGACGCCGAGCGCGCCGCGCGGACAATCGTCGGGGGCCGCGGGGACGGCGTCGGCGCGCGCGCGCGTCGACGTGAGCAGCGTCCCAAGGAGGAGGAGCACGACGAATCCGCCCGCGTTCGGAGGCCTCATGGACGCAGAGGATAGCGGAGACCGGAGCGAACGCGTTTGTAACGGCGCCGGAGGAGGAATATCGTCGTCGGCGGATGCTCGACACGAAGGCAGGGGAGGCCGGCGGGGCAGAGGGGACGCCGGATCCGTATCGGGAGCTCTTCGAGCGCTCGGCGGACGCCATCCTCGTCATCGACGACGGCGCGTTCGTCGACTGCAATCAAGCGACCGTGGAGATGCTGCGTTATCCGGACAAAGCACAAATTCTGCGGACGCATCCTTCCGAGCTGTCACCGGCGCTGCAGCCCGATGGGCGCGACTCGTTCGCGAAGGCGAACGAGATGATGGCGACGGCGCTCGCGCAGGGCAGCCATCGCTTCGAGTGGGAGCACCGGCGCGCAGACGGCGAGATGTTCCCGGTCGAGGTGCTGCTGACCGCGGTGCCGCGGGAGGGTCGGCGGATCCTGCACTGCGTCTGGCGCGACATCACCGCCCGCAAGCAGCTCGAAGAGCAGCTCCGCCTGACGCAGAAGATGGAGGCGGTCGGCCGCATGGCGGGCGGCATCGCGCACGACTTCAACAACCTGCTCGTGCCGATGCTCGTCAGCGCGGAGCTGCTCGGTCGGCACCTGCAGGACCAGCCGAAGCTGCTGCAGTACGTGCACGAGATCACCGGCGCCGCGGACCGCGCCGCGATCCTCGTGCGGCAGCTGCTCGCCTTCTCGCGACAGGACACGACGCGACCTGAGGTCGTGGATCTGCGCGCGGCGACCCTCGACCTCGAGAAGCTGCTGACGCGCCTGATGGCGTCACATCACGAGCTCGTCGTGCGGCTCTGCGACGAGCCTCTGCACGTCCTGGCGAACCCCGGGCAGGTCGAGCAGATCGTCATGAACCTCGTGACGAACGCCCGCGACGCGATGCCGCGCGGGGGCGCGCTCACCGTGGACCTACGCCGCCTCGAGGTGTCGGCCTCGACCGTCGGCGTGCCCCTCGAGCAGCTCACGCCCGGCGCGTACGCGGTGATCTCGGTGTCCGACACCGGCGTGGGCATGACGCCCGAGGTCGTGCGCCGCGCGTTCGAGCCGTTCTTCACGACCAAAGAGGCGGGCAAGGGCACGGGGCTCGGGCTCGCGACCGTGTACGGCATCGCGAAGCGCTGCGGCGGCGGAGCGGAGCTGCAGAGCGCGCTCGGGCGCGGGACGACCCACCGGGTCTATCTGCCGCTGACGACCGAAGCGCCGACGCCCACCGAGGCGGACACCTCCGCGAGCCTGCGCGGGACCGAGACGGTGCTCGTCGTCGAGGACGAGCCGCGCGTCGCGAAGCTCGTGGTGACGGTGCTACGCGAGCACGGCTATCAGGTGCTGCAGGCGGGAGACGGCGCCGACGCGCTCGCGCTCTGGCGGGCGTCCGCGGCGCCCGTCGACCTCGTGCTGACGGATGTGGTGATGCCGCGCATGGGCGGCATCGAGCTCGCGAGGGCGCTGCTCGCGGAGGGCTACGCGGGGCGGCTGCTGCTGAGCAGCGGCTACTCGGGGCAGTCGCTCGAGCAGGCGGTGGACCTCGGGAGCGTGCGCGACGACGTGCTCGAGAAGCCGTACACGGTCAACGAATTGCTGGTGAAGGTGCGGCAGACGCTCTCGCGTCGCTGAGCGCGCGGGTCGGGCGCAGCCGACGGGCGTCCGCGGCGAGCGCCGGTCGAC
>CAIUAC010000637.1 GCA_903896985.1 uncultured Sandaracinus sp. | reverse complement strand
GAGATGCTCGACCGCGACCGCGGCCGCCTCGACGACGCCGCCAAGCGCATGAACGAGTCGCCGCTCGGCTCGGGCGCGCTCGCGACGACGACCTTCCCGATCGACCGCGCGATGACCGCGCAGGCGCTCGGCTTCGCGCGCCCGGCCCGCAATTCTTTGGACGCGACGGGCGACCGCGACTTCCTCGTCGAGGCCGTAGCCGCGCTCGCGATGACCGCGGTGCACCTCTCGCGCGTCGGCGAAGAGCTCGTCCTCTGGAGCACGCAGGAGTTCGGCTTCGTGCAGATGAGCGACGCCTTCACGACCGGCTCGTCGATGATGCCGCAGAAGAAGAACCCGGACATGGCCGAGCTCGTGCGCGGCAAGACGGGGCGCGTCGTCGGCGACCTCGTCACGCTGCTCGTGCTGCTGAAGGGGCTGCCGCTCGCCTACAACCGCGACCTCCAAGAGGACAAGCCGCCCGTCTTCGACGCCTTCGACACGGTGGACGCGTCGCTCGAGGTGCTCGCCGGCGCGCTCGCGCACGCGCGCTTCGATGCGCACCGGATGCGCGCCGCGCTCCGAGAGGGCTTCGTCGACGCGACGGAGATCGCGGACTACCTCGCCGCGCGCGGCGTGCCCTTCCGCGAGGCGCATCACGTCTCCGGGCGCCTCGTGCGGCGCGCCGTCGAGCTGCAGAAGACGCTCTCCGAGCTGACCCTCGACCAACTCCGCGCCGAGCACCCGGCGTTCGAGGAGGACATCTTCCGCGCGCTCGAGCCCGAGGTGATCGTCGAACGCCGCGACGTGCCCGGTGGTCCCGCCCGTCGTCAGGTCCTCGCCGCGATCGACGACCTGCGCGCCCGGCTCGCCGCCCGCGGCACGGACGTCGACGCCGTCGCCGCCGCGCACGGCCTCGCGCCGCGTCCGCTCCAAGGCCCCGCGTGAGCGCGACGATCCCCCCGTCCGCGCACTTCGTCCGTGACGCGACAGGCGCGCTCACCGTCGACGGAGTGCCGCTCTCCGCGATCGCAGAGTCCGTCGGAACTCCCGCGTACGTCTACAGCGGCGCGGCCATCGACGCGGCCTACCACCGCATCGAGCGCGCGCTCGCCGGCACACCGCATCTGCTCGCCTATGCCGCCAAGGCGAACGGCAGCTTGGCCATCCTCGCACGGCTCGCGCGGCTCGGCGCGGGCTGCGACATCGTCTCGGGCGGCGAGCTCGCGCGGGCGCTGCGTGCCGGGATTCCTGCCTCGCGCATCGTCTACAGCGGCGTCGGCAAGAGCGAGGCGGAGCTCGAGGCGGCGCTCGACGCGGGCATTCGCGCCATTCACGTCGAGAGCGTCCCTGAGCTCGACCTGCTCGAGTCCATCGCCGCGCGCCGCGGAGTGCGCGCGCCCATCGCGCTGCGCGTCAATCCCGACGTCGACCCCGAGACCCACCCCTACATCGCGACGGGCCTCCACGACACGAAGTTCGGGCTCGAGCTCGACGTCGCGCGCGCGCTGCTCCCGCGCATCGTGCGCAGCCCGCACCTGCTGCTCGAGGG
>CAIUAC010000636.1 GCA_903896985.1 uncultured Sandaracinus sp. | reverse complement strand
CGGACGGCGTTTCGCTCGCCGACTCGGCCTTCGCCGCCGGCTTCTCGCTCGCCGACTCGCCCTTCGCCGCCGGCTTCTCGCTCGCCGACTCGCCCTTCGCGGCCGGCCGATCGCTCGCTGGCGCGGTCGACGCGTCTACCGGCAGATCGATCCGGGCGGACCCCGAGGGCCCCTCCTCGAGGAGCTTGCTCGCTGCTGGCGGCAGTCGGTCCGCCGCGGCCTTCTCGCGGGTCATGCGACGCGTCTCAGCGACGATTTGACCAGTATTTTCCTCTACGCCGAGCCACTCGAGGCTCGAGGTGCCGGGGGCTGAGCGCGCCTTCGCCGGAGTGGATGGCGGGTGAGCGTGGCTCGCCTCGTGCGGGAGCGGTTCGAGGACGCCGACGCCATCGCTCTCCGCGCTCTGCTCGTCGCCGTCCGCGTCGGCCTCGTCGTCGTCGTCTTCGAGAGCGGGCGGTGGGGAGGACTGCTTCGGGCTGCTGGTGTGCAGCTCCCCCGGCGTGTCGGTGCGTGCGGCGAAGGCCTCCGCCACCCGATCTTCGTTGGCCGCCCCGCGCACGCCGACGAGCGCGCCGCGCCGCGCGAGATCGATGAGCACGGCCTCGAGCGCCTGCGGAGCGACCTCCCCTGCGACGATGAGCCCGCGCGGAGTCGCGCCGCGGCGGAGGCGCTCGACGACGGCGCGCGACGGCTCGGGCGAGGTGCTGAGCAGCGAGGCGAGGACGTCGTCGTCGAACTCCATGCGGTCGGCGAGCGGCAGCCAGGTGCCGCTCACCGCGTCGACCAAGGCCCCGAGTTGATGCGTGCCGCGCTCGAGGAGCGCACGGAAAGGCTCCTTGAACATGGGGCGAATCGCCACGTCACTCGCGACAGCGGTGAAGCGTCCGGCCGTCGCGCCGAGGAGCTGCCTCAGCGCGGCGTCGCCGCGCACGAACGACCCGTCCGTCGCGGTCCGCGTGAGGTGCACGAGGTTGCCGTCGCGGAGGTCGATCTCGAAGAGATTCCACGCGTCACGCACGGTCAGGCGCGCGTTCGGCGTCACCTGCGCGACCGTGCTGAGCACGTTCTGGATGCCGATGCGCTCGAGCGAGCCGCGCACCTCGCCGCCCGTGCGCAGCTGCGCCTCGAGGCGAGCCCGCGGTCGCAGCACATCACGCACGCGCGAGAGGATCTGCGCGCTGCCCGCCTCCTTGCGCAGGTAGCCGCTCGCGCCGGAGTGCAGATCGCGCATGCGCTGGATGAGGTCTTCCTTCCACGACAGGAGGATGACGGGGATGCCCTCGAGCGCGGGATCCCGCTGGATCTCGCGGCAGAGCGCGAAGCCGTCGATGTGCGGCATGAGGATGTCGCTGACGACGACGTCGACGCGACGCCCGCGGAGCCGCGCGAGCGCCTCACGCCCGTCCGCCGCCTCGAAGACCTCGGCGCCCGCCTCGCGGAACAAGCCGGCGAAGAACCAGAGCACGGCGGGGTCATCGTCGACGACGAGGATGTGCCGACCATCGAGCGAGACTTCCGTCGCCGCTTCGTCAGCCGCCGCGTCCTCTTGGTCGACGAGCGCCATCACCGCGGGGCCGCCCCGACGCGGCAGGTCGCGGAAGCGCACGCGCCCGCTGGAGCGAGCAGCGACGTGCGCTCGCACGCGCGCGATCGCCGACCAAGCCGCTGCGAGCACCTCGGAGCCGTCGCCGAGCGGAACGGAGATGTCGCCGCCCGACTCGATCGAGCCGACGAGCCCATCGCGGATCTCCGCGGCGAGCCGGTCCGCGACCTGCGCGAGCGTGACGGAGCCGAGCGCTTCGATGCCGCCGCGCGCTCCTCTCGCGCCGACGAGCTCGGCGATCGTGCGCACGACCGTCTGTGGGTCGACGGGCTTCGCGATGGCGTCGTCCGCGCCGAGCGCGCGCGCGGCGATCGGGTCGACCGCCGTGCCCGGCGGCACGAGCATGATGATCGGGACGAAGTCGGTGAGCGGATCGTTGCGGAGCCGCGCGATGAAGTCCGAGCCGGCGCGCGTCAACGCCGCGCGGTCGACGAGCACGACGTCCGGCGCGCTCGAGCGCGCGAGGCGCAGCGCTTCTTCGGGCGAGGAGCTCCCGAGCAGCTCGTAGGTGTCGACGGGGAGCGCACCGCGGACCTGCGCCTGGGACTCCGCGACGTCGAGCACGAGGACGCTGATGACGGCGCCGTAGACCCCGCCGCCCATCGGTGCGGGCGCGCTCTCTGCGGTGGGCGGGGCAGGCCGCTGCGAGGCCGGAACCGCCCGCTTTTCGAGCTGAACGCGGGCGACGGCGGTCGGCGAGACGCCTGCGGCTGGCGTCGCTCGCTCCGCCGCCTGAGCGAGCGGGGCGCGCGCTCCGGGCAGCGTGGTCGCCAAGTCGTCGGGGTCTGCCGCCTCGGCGTCGTCCACGTCCTCATCCGACGCTTCGGGGGGGGTCGAGCGATAGAGCCCATCGGTCCT